>DMKD01000068.1 GCA_003454605.1 Spirochaeta sp.
AGGTATTATCACCGGGTTTTGTAAACTCCACAGAGAATACTGCTTCGGTGTCAGACGAAAATCCATGTTTCATCGCATTTGTTGCTACTTCGTTTACAATCAAACCGAGTGTTGTTGTCCTGGCTGTATTTAAAAGATACGGGGCGGCATTATTCTCTACACGGACATTCCCGTGAATATAATTAGAAAATGTATTATCCAGCAATTCATTGCAGTATTCTTTGAAATTTATTTTAGAGAAGCCCTGATTCTGGTAGAGATTTGCGTGAAGCAGGCTGATAGCATCGATATGCTGCTGTATTTCAGACAATACAGATTTACATTCTTCGTTTTCCAGCATCATCCCCTTAATGTTTATAAGGGAACTTATCATAGCAAGATTATTCTTAACACGATGATTCATTTCGGTAAGAAGATTTTGAAGATCCGATTCTTTCTGTTTCTGTACTGTAATATCGTTATGCGCACCAAGCATTCTAATCGGCTTGCCTGAATCGTCTCTTATGGCCATCCCTCTGCAGCGTACCCAGACAGTATGTCCGTCTTTATGGCTGTATCTGACTATCTGATCATAGGGGTGGGCTGAATCTTCAAGATGTTTTTCAAAATTTTCAAGTGCAAGCTTTAAATCGTCAGGGTTAATCATGTCCTGCCATTCAGATGGATTATGTTTTTTTTCGGAAGGAGCCCAGCCTAACAATTCCCAGAATCGTGGACTCATCCATTCATTTTCCTGATCTTCAAGATCCCAGTACCATATCCCGTCAAGCGATCCCTGCTGGATGAAATCAAAAATAGCGCGGTCGGTTTTTACGCGCTCATATAATTCTTCTTTCAGATAATGTTTGTCGTTAAGATCTTTATGGGTCATCTAATAAGTGTAGTTGAACAGATATCTTCATTTCAAGCTGAATGTTTAAATTTAACCAATTTAAGTAAATTATTATGTTTCTCTTGACTTTTGTTGAAGATCGTATAAGATGTTATAAGATTGCATGCAATCAAATGAAAATGCATACAAAGGTGTGAAATTGCATGGCAGATAGGCAGATGCTTGGTGAAACAGTTTACAGACAGATTACAGACCTGATTCTAAGGCAGGAGATCGCCTGTGGTGACAAAATAGCGGTTGATGCGTTGTCAAAACAGCTTGGAGTGAGCAGGACTCCAGTAACCGAAGCTGTTCAGCGTCTGGCAAGAGAAGGTCTTGTTGAGCTTTTTCCGCATCGCAGTGCTGAGGTTGTGACCTTTGACAAAAAAGCAAAAACCGACCTGGGCCTCACCAGGATAATGCTTGATACCCTTGCGGTTCAGCTTGCCGTACGATATGGAAGCCCCGCAGAATTTGATGAACTGAGAAAGATAGCTGATGAGTGTTATGAAGTTGCTAAAGCAGGAGATGTCTTCAATTGGATAAGACTCGAGTGTGAGTTTCATCTGGGTCTGGCAACGATAGGTAAGAATATGAACCTCGCAGGTATTATGAAAAGCTTGTATCAGAAGGTACGTCTGCTTCAGTTTGTTTCCTATGTCGATAATGATATAAGTTTGAACATGATTAAACTACACTTCGATATGATTGATAAACTTGAGCAGCGAGATGTCGACGGAGTAATCAGACTCATTCACAAACACCTTACCTACTTCTATGACCTTGATGAACATATGATCAGCCTGGTTAGGATTGATTTTTAAGAGGACGGCATCCCTGAGGATACCCGCCCTTGCTGAATAATAAGGAGAAAAATTATGGCATTAATGACAGGTAAGGAATACCGGGAAAGCCTGAGAAACAGACGGCCTTTGAAAGTTTACATGGCTGGAGAAAAGCTGGACAACCCCTATGATCATCCGATCATTGCGGCTTCGATTAATTCGATTGCTCTGACCTATGAGCTTGCAGAAGAAGGTTCAGACTACAGAGATGATCTCACTGAAACATCATCGTTAACCGGGGATAAAATCAACAGATTCTGTCACATCCACCGTAGCCCTGAAGAGCTCTACAAGAAGGTAGGAATGCAGAGGCTTCTTGGTCAGAAATGCGGAACATGTTTCCAGCGCTGTGTAGGTATGGATGCTTTTAATGCTACATTCTCAACAACCTTTGAAATGGATGAAAAATACGGAACTGATTATCACGAACGTTTCAAGAAGTATATGCTTGAGGTTGAAGCGGGCGATCTCGTTGTAGACGGATGTATGACTGACCCGAAGGGCGACCGCGGCAAGAGGCCTAATCAGTGCCCGGACCCTGATGTTTATGTTCATGTTGTGGAACGAAGAGCCGACGGTATTGTTATCAGTGGTGCAAAGGCGCATCAGACAGGCTGCATTAACTCGCATCATGCCCTTATCATGCCTACAGTAACAATGACAGAAGAGGATAAAGACTTTGCTGTAACCTGTGTTGTTGAATCAGATGACCCGGGAATTACATATATCTATGGCCGTCAGTCCTGTGATACCAGATTGATGGAAGATCCGGACGGGGACAATATGGATGCCGGCAGCCCCAATTTTGGCGGGCAAGAAGCACTGATGGTTTTCGATAAGGTATTTGTGCCGACAGAAAGGGTCTTCATGGATGGTGAGTCCGACTTCTCCGGGATGCTTGTAGAAAGGTTTGCAGGCTATCATCGCTCAAGCTATGCTTGTAAAACCGGTGTAGGTGATGTAGCTATCGGTGCTGCCCAGTTGATTGCTGAATACAACGGAGTAGCCCGCGCATCACACATTAAAGACAAGATTGTTGAAATGAATCATCTTAATGAGACTATCTGGTCGTCTTCAGTTGCATGCTGCTGGCTCGGCAAGGAAACAAAGTCAGGAAACTATTTGATTGATCTTCTCCTCGCCAACGTCTGTAAACAGAATGTTACCCGTTTCCCATATGAAATTGCACGCCTTCTTCAGGATATTGCCGGTGGTCTTATGGTTACAGCACCCCACGCTAAGGACCTTGAAAATCCCGAGACTGCAGAACTCGTTAAAAAGTTCCTCGGCGGAATTGAGGGCGTTGATACAAAGGACAGGTTGAAGCTGCTTCGTCTGATTGAAAACCTTACAATGGGACGTGCTGCAGTAGGTTATCTGACTGAATCAATGCACGGAGCAGGTTCGCCACAGGCACAGAGAATAATGATAGCACGTCAGGCTGATGTTCAGCGCAAGAAGGAATATGCAAAAACTCTTGCCAACATCAAGGAGTGATTGATGGCAGACTGGAAGACTCTGTATAATCAAAAAAAGACAGATCTGAAAACGGCCGTTGAGAAAAGCGTAAGATCCGGGGATCAGGTGGTTCTCGGACATTGCGCAGGTGTACCGGTTGAACTATCAAATGAAATGAAGTCGCATGCAGATAAATTGCGCGATGTACGTGTATTCCACATGGTGCCGCTTCATGACTGCTGGTACTGCGATGCAGAATGGGAAGGCTCATTCAGGCATACGACCATCTTTGCCGGCGGACCAACACGCGGTTCAATAAACGAAGGGCGCGGTGATTTTATCCCCTGCTTCTTCTCGGAGCTTCCCGGGCGCTTTCGCGACGGTTCAATCGATTCTGATGTCGCATTCATCATGGTTTCACCGCCGGATGAGCATGGTTTCATGAGCTACGGCATCTCGATTGACTACACTCAGCAGGCCGCCGAAACGGCTCGTGTAGTAGTTGCGGAAGTAAATCCGAAAATGCCCCGAACCTACGGCTCATACATACATGTCAGCGAGGTCGATTATATAGTAGAAACCGATTACGATCCGATTGAAATACCCCTGCCGGAAATAGGTGATGTTGAAGAAAAGATAGGCCAGTTCATCGCTGAACTCATTCCCGACAGAGCAACCCTGCAGCTGGGAATCGGTGCGATACCCGATGCAGTACTGCATTTCCTGACTGAGAAGAAGGATCTCGGCATCCATACCGAAATGTTTTCTGATGGT
>DMKD01000135.1 GCA_003454605.1 Spirochaeta sp.
GTGAATATGAAACAGCCCCATATATTATGTGATGAAAGTGATGTAGCCGGTCGTGTACTCTTGCCGGGGGATCCGGCTCGTGTATTGCGGGTTGCAGAATATCTTGATGACTGGAGCGAGGTTGCGTTCAACCGCGAGTTCAGGACAGTAAGCGGCAATTACAAGGGCGTGTTAGTTACTGTGACCTCAACCGGTATCGGCGGCGCTTCGGCGGTCATTGCTGTTGAAGAGTTGATTGCCTGCGGGGCGAAATCATTTATACGCATAGGAAGTGCTGGGGCGTGTCAGACGGGAATCGCGCTTGGAGATCTCATCATTTCAAGTGGTTCAGTACGTGAGGATGGTGCTTCACGAATGTATGCACCGAAAGAATATCCTGCGGTACCCGATTTCAAGCTGATGTCGGCTCTTGTCTCTGCATGTGAAACTGCAGGTTATAGATATCATACAGGTATTACCCGCAGTCATGATTCATTCTACATCGATCATGAAGCTGAGTTGATGAAAAAATGGAACGGCCTCGGAGTTCTTGCTTCAGATATGGAAACTTCAGCCCTGTATACCCTTGCGTCAATCCGGGGTGTTAAAGCTGCATCAATTCTGAATAATGTTGTTCTCTATGAGGGCGATGTCAAAGAGGGCGTCGGTGATTACGTTGATGAGTCCGGTGCGGCTGCTAAGGGCGAAAAGCGGGAAATTATTGTTGCGCTTGAGGCTTTGATATAAAAATGCCCGGCGGTTCAGGCCGGGCAGGAAGTTCGGAGTATCGTCTTTTTACAGACGGGAAAGGTATGCTCAGCTCATTCTGCTGAGTTTTAACCGGGTTCTTTTCTCAACGAGAAAATGAATGACCATCGCAGCGATCATTATCAGACCCCATATGGCTATTGTCATGAATGAGCTTACACCCAAGAGGTTAAGGCCGTTTGATATTATCTGTAGTATTACGAGCGACAGTACAAGTCCTGAAACCTGACCGAATCCTCCTTCACTCTTAACACCGCCGAGTACAGCTGCAAGAATTGTTACGAGCAGATAAGATTCGCCGTAACCTGCTTTGGCTGAATTGAACCTGGACATCATGACCAGTGCCGCTGCTCCGCAGTACAGCCCCGACATGACGTAGGTTTGGATAATAACTTTTGTATTGCTGGTTCCTGAGAAAAATGAGGCAATTGGATTAGAACCGTACATGAATATATTGAAGCCTGTTGATGTATGGTTTAGATAAACCGACATAATTGCCGCGAACAAGGCAAATATTAAAAGGGGGAAGGGGACGGCAGCGATTGTTCCGTTGCCTATAAACCTGATGGCATTCGGCATTCCCGAGATGACATATCCCTTAGTGATGATAAACGCGAGTCCCTGAAGGAGTTTCATCGTTCCCAGGGTCGCAAGAATCGGCGGTATGTTGATGATCGATATGAGTACGCCGTTAAAGAGCCCTATTACAGCTGAGACTGCGAGGGCTGTAAGAATTGCCAGTATGATAAATCCTGCGTCGCCCGATGCCGGAACATCAGGATTCACATTGGCAACAAGAATCATCGCGGAAAAGATGGCCGAGATATTCGCAGTTGCTATGATCGACAGATTTATTCCCCCCGTCAGCATTGTTATCATCATAGCGAGCGATAAGAGACCTAATTCAGGCAGCTGAAACGCCATGCCCTGAAAGGTCTCCAGCCGCAGAAAATGACTCGGGCTCAATACAGACATCAGGGCGAAGGTGAGCAGCAGTATCAGACTGAGGATCTTCATTTCGTTGTTCATTTTAGTTAAAAGTGTTTTCATTCCGCGGCCTCCTCAAGGCTCAGTTCAATTACCGAGGTATTTCCCGACTTTTTCTTCGCCTGCAAGGAGCTGAAGCCGATGCTGACGAGGATGACTACGCCTACAAAAAATTCGTACCAGACAGGCGGCACAGCCATCAGTGTGAGCCCGTTCTGGAGGATCGCCAGCAGTGCGACTCCGAGAAGGGTGCCTGTAACGCTTCCCTTTCCTCCGGCAAGGCTTGCGCCTCCGAGTACTACCATCGCTATGACGTCTAGCTCCTTACCTACAATGGAGTTTGGTGCAACAGTTTGTACGAGCAGGGCCTGTACGACTCCGGCGAGTCCCGCGAGGAAGCCCATGAAGGTGTAGACGAAGGTTTCGGTGAAGAATACATTTATTCCGGCTCGTACCGCCGCTTTGCGATCGCCGCCTGCAGCGTAGATGCCGCGTCCGAGGAGGGTGAAGCGAAGGATGAAGACAGCTGCTAGGACAACGAGCAGCCAGATAAAAGTAACGATCGACAGTCCGTATGCCGCGCCGTCGGCATTATAAAAGGTCAGAAGCCTTATTTGGGCGAACGACCGAAACCAGTCCGGTAGGGAATATATCCACTTGCCGCCGGTAATAAATGTAAGCAGACCGTAGTAGATATTCATCGTAGCAATTGTGGTGATGATCGACGGAATACGGAAGTTGTAAACCAGCAAACCGTTCACAAAGCCCAGTATACTTCCTACTACAACGGCGATAAGTACCGCCACGACAATGTTTCCGCCCATGTTTATTATCACTACCGCCATTATGTACTCTGCGACTGTGGCTGTTGCGGGGAATGATATGTCGATTCCCCCGCTTATAAGTACGAACAAAACCCCGATTGCCATAATCCCGTAGAATGAATTACTCTTCAACAGGTCAAACATGTTCTCGGCGGTGAAGAAATTGGCATTCCGGGATGTAATTACAGCGGATAGAATTACTATGATTATTACAAGATAGGTCTCATGATGTTTTAGCAGTTTTTTCATTTTATCCTCCTTTATTCCGCACTCGAAATACAGTCGAGTATTTCGCGTTCTTCAACATCCCTTGTGATGAATTCCTGAATAAACTCCCCGCGGTTCATCACGAATATTCTGTGACAGCTGTTCATGACCTCGGGGACCTCATCGGAGATGACGATGACCGCGAGACCTTCAGCCGCAAGCTGTTTAATCGATTCATGTATGCTGCCCTTGGCGGCGACATCAATTCCAACCGTCGGACCGTCGAGGATCAAAAGTTTAGGGTTTGTAGCAATCCATTTTGCAAGCACTACCCGCTGTTGATTTCCCCCCGAAAGAGTTGATACCGCGGCATCAACAGACGGACCCTTGATTTTGAATTTATCTACAAGTTCTTCGATTCTGCTTTCTTTGAGGCCGTGATTAATAAGACCTGATTTTTTAAGCAGACGCTCTATTATTGTGATGACTGTGTTCTTTGATACGGACTGCTCCATAATCAGTCCCTGGACCAGCCTGTTCTCAGGGACATATGCAATTCCGTGTTTAACTGCTTTTCTGACTGAATCAAGCTTTATTTTGCTGCCGTCAAGTAAAATGCTCCCGCTGTCGGCAGGGTTCATTCCGAAGATTGACATTGCGAGCTCGGTGCGTCCCGAACCTAGAAGGCCGGTAATTCCTACTATTTCACCCGGCATTACCTTGAATGAGATGTTTCTGAAGTTGTCAGTTCTGCAGAGTTTTTCAACCCGCAGCAGTGGTTCTGATTCGTTTACAACTTCTTGATTATGGCTGTATTCAAAGTTCTCGCCGGTCATCTGAAATTCAAGTTTCCTGCTGTCGAGTTCATTTGCCGGCCATGTGCCGATTTTTTTTCCGTCTCGAAGAACTGTAACGCGCTCGGCAATTTCCATTACTTCATCAAGTTTATGGCTCACAAAGAGGGTCGCAATACCCTTTGATTTGAGATCCATAACGACGGCAAGCAGTGAGTCGATTTCTTTTCGTGTGAGAGCTGTAGTAGGCTCATCCATTATCAGCAGTTTTAGTCTGCCGGTTAGAGCCCTGCATATTGCAACAAGCTGTTGATCTGCTATCGACAGTTCCTCGACCTTTGAGGACAGCGGAATCTCAACACCGATTCGTGTCATTGCGATTTTTGCTGTTTTACGGTAATCACCTGAGTTGATGAGTTTTCTCCGATCTGCTATTACCTCGCTTAAGGCGATGTTTTCCGCCACTGTGAGATTTGGGAAGAGGGATAGATCCTGGTAGATTACCTCAATGCCCTGATGTATTGATTCTATTGATGTCCTGTTTGAGGCCGGGGTTCCTTCAATATAGATTTCTGATCCCGGGTCTGGTTTTTCCACCCCGGATATGATCTTGATTATAGTTGATTTTCCGGAACCGTTGGTGCCGGCCAGGCAATGTACTTCACCGGTGTTGATATTTAAATCCACCGAATCAAGTGCCTGAACACCCGCATAGCGTTTACTGATATTCTTCATTTCCAGAAAGGCTGAAGCCATTATCTACCCCTTATTAAAAAGCCCCTCTGATATCTTCAAAGGGGCTTTAAGATTTTAATCCAGCGTGGTTAGAAACCGAAGCTGTCGACATTATCCTTGGTGATATCTATAACAGCATCCACCTTGATTACATCGCCGTCAAGCATAACTTTTCCAAGTCCGGGAATTTCCATTCCGTTGGTAATTGCCTTGCCTTCGGCTACCTGTTTGGCTATCCAGGTCATTGCAAAACCGGCATCTTTGGGATCCCAGAGGATACCGTGCTGCATTGAACCTTCTTTAAGGTAGGGAGCGGCATGATCGGGAAGTACGGTTCCAACAACACTTACTTTTCCGTCAAGTCCCTTTTCCTTAAGTGCCTGTGCTGCACCTGGAGGGCCTAAGCTTCCAAAACCTATGATGCCTTTAAGATCGGGGTAGGTTTTAAGAAGCTCGAGGGTCTTCTGTTTTGAAAGTTCCTGGTCTTCTCCGCAAGGAATTCGCTCGGTTACAAGATTCATGTTCGGATACTTCTCAGCTGCATACTTAAGACCCTCATCGGCCCAGAGGTTATGCAGAGGAACGGTGAGGCTTCCTACAAAGATTGCGTAATCTCCTGAATCACCCATGTATTTTGCCAACATGTCCCAGAAGTGTCGACCGAATTTCACGTTGTCGATAAGCTCGACATCATAATCTTTGCCCTTCTGGTCGGGTGATTCGTGGGTGATAATTGCTATACCCTTGTCTGCTGCTTTCTGAAATGCAGGCTCAAGTGCCTTTGCGTCATTCGGTGTAATACAGATTGCATCTACACCCTTGCTGACCAGATCTTCAACCATCTTGACCTGCTGTGCCGGGTCGGCATCAGAGGGGCCAATCTGGTATGCCTTAACACCCAGTTCGCTGCTTGCCTGCTTTACACCTTCCTCCAGTCTGTTGAACCAGGGGATTCCTGTGATCTTGACAACTGTTGCGATCTCAAGTTCACCGTCTGCGGCTTCCTGCTGTCCGCCGGCAAATAAACCGGGAACCAGCAGCATGAAACAGATGCAAAGAATTATAATTCCAGCATGCTTTTTCATTCCATCACTCTCCTTTTCATTTTGTATTTAATTGCCACATAAAGGTGGCTAATTAACTAAAGTATTTATCAGAATGTTTCAAAGTTACCATTAACCTGGTAGTATGGTAACATGAAAATGCTGAGTTGTCTACAAAAAACCCCGACAGGGTGGCTGCCGGGGATGAAGAGGGAAAATGATTACTGAATTCTATTCTTCAAAATCAAATTTCATTCTATCTATAACATCCTGCTGAAGTTCTACATTCAGCGGAGTAAAGAAAGCACTGTAACCTGAAATTCTCACCATCAGATCCTGGTACTGTTCCGGAGACTGCTGCGCTTCCATGAGGGTTGCATCACTGAGAACATTGAACTGTATGTGGAACTGATTGTTCTTGAAGTGAGATTTAACCAGCCCTAGAGCCCTGTTGCGGCCTTCGGGGGTTTTCAGACTTTCAGGGGTCAGTCTCATATTGAAGATAGTGCCTTTCTGACACCAGCAGCTCGGAAGCTTTCCTTCCGAATTGATAACCGCTGTAGGTCCGCTTTTCTCGGTTCCGTTCGAAGGAGACACGCCGTTATTTACAGGTAGCGTCGCCTTGCGGCCGTCGGGCAGTGCGCCGACTGATTTACCGAATGCCACATTTCCGGTTACCGAGCTCATACTTAACGCGAATGTTGCCGGTACCGGACCCTTTCCATAGCGTGAGCTCTTGAAATCTTTGCTGTAGCTTCTGCCGAGGTAGTCTGCAATTTCAACTACCCATTTATCAACATAATCATCGTCGTTACCGAACTTAGGGGCTTTATTCACAAGCATCTGACGAATTTCTTCGCCTGAAGGATTCGTTTCACTGTCCTCATAGTTTGTTTCAAGAGCATGGGCAAGCTGTTCGGTTGTTATAATCTGCTTATCGAATACAGAGTACTCAATTGCGGCCATTGCATTACCTACTGACATTGAGCCCGCTGTCGGTCCGCCGTCCGCGGTATATACAGCTCCGCCGTCTACAAGTGAGCGGCCCCGTTCGATGCAGTCATGTACGAGTGATGATCTGAATGCGTTCTGATTGTGCAGAATATGCATCTCATCACTTATGTGTTCTACAATTACCTGCATCTCCATATAGAAATGGAGCTGCTTCTTAAAGGCGTTCATTATCTCCCCGCTGTTCTTAAAATCAGCAAGGTTTCCGTCGCCCTTCAGCAGGCATATCCCTGTATTAGGATCGGTTCCGTTATTCAATGTCATCTCGAAGACCTTGCCGACATTCAGCCACGAGCCCTTTGCCGCAAAATCCCACTTTCCTGGAATGGAGGCTTCAATACATCCTACAGGTGCCCAGGTGTAAAGATCTTCTTCGGCAATGCCCATTCCTTCAAGGATTTTCATAACTCCGGGATCATTATAAAGAGCCGGCTGTCCGCCCTGATGTTTATCTACAGTCTCCAGAGCCTTATGCATGAACTCGTCACTAG
>DMKD01000009.1 GCA_003454605.1 Spirochaeta sp.
AGAGGAAGATACTCTGAATTTTCCTCTTTGGTAAATGGCTGAGCCTGAAACCGGATTAAAGTAGATTAATACCGTTCTCTTTACAGAGAGTTATCATCTCATCAGGCCAGATACTTGTCTGAATCTCACCGATATGGGCTTTCTGCAGGAGCAGCATACTCAGTCTGGATTGTCCGATGCCGCCGCCCAGAGAAAGAGGCAGGGAACCGTCGAGAAGACGTTTGTGAAAATAGAGTTCCCTGCGGTCTTCGGCATCCCTGATTTTCAGTTGGTTTTCAAGAGCCTGGACATCAACACGGATGCCCATTGAGGAGAGCTCAAAAGCCATATCCAGGGTGCGGTTGTAGACCAGAATGTCCCCGTTAAGACCTATATGCCCGTCCCCGGTAGGGGTGGACCAGTCATCGTAGTCCGGAGCCCGGCCGTCATGAATACTGCCGTCGGCAAGCTCGCCGCCGATTCCGATAACAAACACAGCACCAAGCTCTTTACATACCTTGTATTCCCGTTCTTTGGGGGAAAGATGGGGGTAGTCTCTAAGGAGGTCTTCTGAATAAACAAAATGAATCTCATCGGGAAGATAGGGTGTCAGCTCATCGTACTCATGACCGATAAAGCGTTCGGTTCGACGAATCACATCGTAGATTTTCCGGACTGTTGATCTCAGGAAATCCAGATTACGGTTCTCCCGGGTGATGGCGATTTCCCAATCCCACTGATCAACATAGAGAGAGTGAGTGCTATCCACAGGATCGTCGGGTCTGATGGCATTCATATCGGTGTAAAGCCCCTCCCCGATATTGAAGCCGAGGTTGGCCAGGGCCATACGTTTCCACTTGGCAAGAGACTGCACCACCTGAACCTCTTCATCGTTCATATGACCGATCTTGAAAGAAACAGGTCGTTCAACTCCGTTCAGATCATCATTAACGCCGGTACCGGCACGGACAAATAACGGAGCGGTAACCCGGGTGAGATTGAGTTCATAAGCCAGGTTCGTCTGAAATGCATCTTTAAGTTTCAGTATAGCTCTCTCGGTATGTTTGGGATCAAGAAGTGCTTTATAATTCGAAGGGAATATGAGGTTTTCCATAGCTGGGTATTGTAGCGATAAAAGTAATTAAATGCATACTTTTTTTAAAAAACTATTCATAACATTACTGAGATAGTGATATTATCCATTTAATCCATAGAGAAAAGAACGGTTCCCAAGGAGTCACTATGAAAAAAACAACAATCCTGCTTGCTCTGATTTCGATGTTTATCTTTTTTACCAGCTGCGACCACGACACCGAGAAGAAGAAAACATACGAATTCAATTACGCGGTTTTCTTTCCGGCCACTCATCTTCAGGCACAAACTGCAGAAGCCTGGGCTCAGGAATTGGAGAAAAGAAGTGATGGACAGATTAAAATTACATTCTTCCCCGGCGGAACCCTGACAAAAGCCGCCCAGACCTACGAGGCTGTGGTCTCAGGTGTGGCAGATATTGGAATGAGTGTTTTTGCATATTCCAAGGGCCGTTTCCCCCTCCTTGAAGGTTTGGATCTCCCTGTCGGTTATCCTGACGGAACAACCGCAACGAGGATTGCCAATGAAATAGTAAGGAAATACAAACCTGAAGAGCTTTCAGATGTTCATGTCCTGTATCTTCATGCACATGGGCCTGGAATCCTGGCCAGTAAAAAAAGAGTTGCCAGACCTTCTGATATCGCCTCTATGAAGATCCGGGCCACCGGACTCTCTGCAAGCATAGTCAGTGCATTAGGCGGGATTCCTCTATCAATGAGTCAGGGAGATACTTATGAAGCCCTTCAGAAGGGTGTAGTTGATGCCACTCTATGTCCCGTTGAAACATTGAAAGGCTGGAAACAGGGTGAGGTTATCGATTATGTGATTGATACAAAAGCCATTGGCTATACCACAACCATGTTTGTTGTCATGAATAAAGCCAAATGGGACTCTTTGCCTGAGAACCTTCAGACAATTATGAGTGAAGTCAGTGATGAATGGATTCTCAAACAGGGTGAAGCCTGGGATGAAAGTGACCGGCAGGGTGAAGCCTTCGTTAAAGAATTGGGGAAAACCTTTATTTCCTTCAGCGATGAGGATAACAGCCAGCTGGTAACCGCCATGGAGCCCCTCTTTGAAGAATATGTAAAAGCAACGAAAGCAGAAGGATTAGCGGGGGATCAGGTTCTCAATGATATCCGGAATATGCTGAAGTAGTTTTGAAGTTTTTCGCTTTCATAAGCCGTATTATAGTTGTATTCGCCTATATTGCAGGGATATCCATTCTGCTGATGATGGCCGTTACTGTTGTAGATGTAATTCTCCGAATATTTGATATGGGCATCACAGGAGCATACGATCTAGTCAGAGCATGCGGTGTCATCGCCGTTGCCTTTGCTCTTCCTTATGTAACTGCAGTAAAGGGTCATATAGCTATCGAGTTTTTTTATCATAAATGTGACAGGAAGGGTCGTATTCTCCTGGATATTATTTTTCGATTATCTTCCATCATCATTTTTGGTGGACTTACATTGTATACATTCCGTTACGGTTTATCCCTCTATTCCAGCGGAGAGGTTTTCCCGAATCTGGGACTGCCTGTCTTCTGGATACCTTTTGTTATCAGCCTCAACAGCCTGTTGATGATGTTTGTTTTTGTCTACCACCTGTACCGTCCGGGAAAGGAATACATTAAACCGTGAGCCCCATTCAAATCGGAATTATAGGCAGTTTAGCCCTCTTCGGGCTTCTACTCACCAGCATGCCGGTTGCTTTTGCCATGATAGCCTCGGGGGTTCTGGGTTTTGCCCTGATTATCAGTCCCCAGGCAGCATTCAGCATGGTAAGTTCCGAACTGTATGAGATATTCAGTTCCTACAATCTCTCAGTGATTCCTCTCTTTGTGATGATGGGGCAGGTGGCTTTTCATGCAGGCATCAGTACGCGGCTCTACCGCAGCGCATATATCTGGATCGGACATTTCAAAGGAGGACTGGCCATGGCCACAGTGGGAGCCTGTGCAGGATTCGGCGCCATCAGCGGTTCCGGCCCTGCCACAGCCGCTACAATGGCCGCAGTGACTCTTCCTGAAATGAAACGTTACGGCTATGCCGATTCTCTGGCTTCGGGAACAGTCGCTGCCGGTGGATCCCTGGGTATGCTGATTCCTCCGAGTGTTGTCTTTATTGTCTATGCATTAATGACTGAACAGTCAATTGGAGATCTGTTTCTGGCCGGCATAATACCGGGAATACTGATAGCTTTATTATTCGGCCTGAATATCTATTTCCGCTGCTCAAGGGATGAGACTCTGGGACCCGCCGGCCCCAAGCACAGCTGGAAAGAGCGCCTTCTCTCCCTTAGTGGGGTTATCGAAACAGTACTCTTGTTTTTCGTGGTAATGGGTGGAATGTTCCTCGGTTTTTTTACACCTATCGAAGCAGCCGCAATCGGCGCTGCAGGAAGCTTTA
This sequence comes from Spirochaeta sp., assembly GCA_003454605.1. Taxonomy (GTDB): domain Bacteria; phylum Spirochaetota; class Spirochaetia; order UBA9216; family UBA9216; genus Thalassospirochaeta. The sequence continues at coordinate 3,483 of DMKD01000009.1, forward strand.
TTATCGCGCTGCTTCAGAAAGAGCTGACCTTTCCGAAGCTTAAAAAGATCCTGCTGGAAACAGTGAGAACCTCCAGTATGGTCTTTTTCCTCGTTGCCGGGGCTGTTATATTCGGCCGATTCCTCGCTGTTTCCCGTATCCCATTTGCAGTGGCAGATTTCTTCGTATCCCTCCCCTTTCCCGGAGAGGTGATTATGATACTGATTATTTTTTTCTTTTTGGTTGCAGGCTGCTTTATTGATGCCCTTGCCCTCATTCTCCTGACGATACCCATATTCTTTCCGGTTGTTACAGAACTGGGATTCGACCCTATCTGGTTCGGCGTAATTGTCGTTGTCATTACTCAGATGGGAGTTATAACCCCACCCGTCGGTGTAAATGTATATGTTGTCAGCGGAATTGAGCGGGATATCCCCCTATCGGTAATTTTCAAGGGAGTCCTGCCCTTCCTTGGGATGCTCATATTGGCGACCTTTATCCTGATTCTATTTCCGCAAATATGTCTTTTTCTACCGAATCTTCTTCATTAATACAGGGAGAGTTGCATGCCATATAAAAATATGTTTAAAAAGATTCTTTTCTGCACGGATTTTAATATAGATGCGATGAAAGCCTTTCATTATGCGCTGAATATTGCAGAAGGAAACCAGGGAAGTGAAATAATAGTACTTCATGTAATCCCGGAACCTGATGCGCAATTCTGGAAGTCATACATTTATGAAGTTGATGACGTGGACAATAAAGCCATGCATGATATCGATTCCAAAATATCCGAGGAATACCTCAAAATAATCCCGGACAGCATCCCGTATTCCTTTCGTACTGTCATTGGCAATGTGGGAGAACAGATTCTCAAGTTATCGCAGGATGAAACAGCTAACATCATCATCATTGGAAGAGGCCGGGGTTCCAACGTAATCAATCGCCTTCTGGGAGATTTCACGAAAAAGCTGATCCACAAAGCAACTTGCCCGGTTCTGGTTGTTCCTGAGGATTAATTCCAAACAAGTCTTACAGGCGAAACAGGAATATCCTTGATGTATTAAAAATCCTGATACATTGGATAAAAGAGTACCGTTAGTGCATTTCATGCGGCAGGTTTATCATAAAACAAATTAGTATTAGGATTTCAAATTGAAAAAACTGTGGTTACTGTTATTGACCATTCCTGTTTTTCTGTTCGTTGTCGGAAGTTGTGCAACATCCGGCGGAAGTCTGGCTGAGAGAAATGTACAAACCTACACCTCGCTGGATAAAATCGATTCGGCGGAGTACAAATTCCTGCTGGATCCGGCACTTTTTGCAGACAGCCGAGAGGCCGGATATGCACAGGTATGGACCGCTGTAAAGGCCCTTGCCGAAGCAAACG
>DMKD01000234.1 GCA_003454605.1 Spirochaeta sp.
AATTATTACTGCTGCTAATAAAAATAATATAGTTTTTTTTGTCATATATACTCCTCTTATTTACAGACATTATATCACAACATATTTTTCAAATGAATAATAAATTTTTATTCCTCTACTGGAAAACTGATCGTAAAGACCGAGCCCGCTCCCTCAACTGATTCCACCGCGGCCGTTCCTCCGTGTGCTTTCATAACCGCATTAACAAGGCTCAGTCCGAGACCAAGCCCATCTTTGGAAGACTTGCCCCTATAGAGTCTCTTCCATATCACAGGAAGGTCAGCTTCGCTAATGCCCTGGCCGTCATCCTCGATCTTGATCGACACCTGCTTTTCATCGGCAGTAATGCCGATTACTACTCTGCCCCCGTTTTTACCATATTTAACAGCATTATCTACAAGATTTCCCAGAGCCTGCCTGAAACGATCCCGATCAGCAGTCATAGTGCCGGTCCAAACCGCTTCATCGAGCTCAAGACTTATACCGCGATCCTCAGCAATAAACTCGTAGAGATCTACCAACTCACGAATCAGCTCCAGGGGTGAAAACTCAGTTATATTCAGCTTCAACGTCCCGGTTTCGGCCTCGGATATATCCATAAGAAGGGTCATCATCCGAAGTACAGTATCAGACTCTTCTACAGCCTGTTCAAGCGAATACCTGTACTCTTCCGCCGCTTCAGCATTATTCTTAAAGTCCTGCCGGCTTAAGGCCTTCTCGGATATCATTCTGAATCGGGTCAGCGGGGTGCGCAGATCATGGGCCACTGTATCCAGGGCGCCTTTCATCCCAATAACAAGCTCCTCAATTTTAGCCAACATCTCATTAAATGAAACTACCAGCTGATCCATTTCTCCAGCGCCCTTCCGCTCGACTATCCTGCTTTCGATCCTGCCTGTTTCTATCACATCAGCTACAGCCTTCTCGAGATCCCGAATCGGCAATAGAAATCGTCTCGAGACTATGAACCCGATGACGGTACTCACTGCGACAAGCACCAGGAGTGCAGCGAGGAAGCTCCCCGACAGAAGCTCCATTACCCTCCGGCGGTTCTCATCGCTCATTCCCACCTGCAGATAATTCCCATCTGAAAGCGGTATGCAGCCTGATTCAAGAAAATATCTCAGTGAGTTTGAGCGCAGCAGGACAAAACTTCCGGGTTCAGGAGGTTTTTTTTCAAGTTCCGTAAAATCAAAGCTGTTCCAGTGCTCCGGGATATCAAGCACCAGGGTGTTATTAAATTCGTCGGAAATCCTTACAAAAAAAGGCTGTTCATCTGAAAGAATCATATTAACATCAATATTATCTTTAAGTGATTCTAACCCTCCGGACTGTTCAATAGCCCAGTAACCCAGCATCCTGACCTGAATACCTGAGCGGGAATCTTCCCTGAGCGATGAATAGATATAAATAAAAACGACGGAGTAGAGAACGGCTGCTGTAATCCAGAAAATTGCGGCAAAAATCAGAGAGAATTTCATATCCGCTTTAAAATTACGACGGGAACCCTGTCTATTTATCTCTGAAGACATATCCCACTCCGCGTATTGTATGTATGAGTTTGCGCTCTGAATCTCGGTCGATCTTGCTTCGAAGCCTTGAAACAAGAACATCTACTACATTCGTCTGAGGATCAAAATCATAACCCCACACATGGTCCATAATCATTGTTTTAGACATCACCATACCCTGATTTCGAATTAGGTATTCTAGCAGTATGAACTCTTTAGGATTGAGTTCAATATTTACGCCGTCTTTAAGAACCTCACGACTGATGATATCCAGACTGATTCCATAGGCTTCGACTGCTGTAGACTCCGTTTTTATTGCCGAACGGCGCAGAAGGGCCTGAAGCCTCGCCAACAGCTCGGAGAAAGAGAAGGGTTTAACCATATAGTCATCGCCCCCCTTCTGCAGCCCTGCTATTCTGTCGTCAACTGAACGTTTTGCACTCAGCACAAGTATCGGCTGCTGGTACCCCGAACCCCGAAGCTGTTCAATGACCGACAGCCCGTCTATTCCCGGAAGCATAATATCAATTACGGCAGCATCAAAACCCGCAGCGGCAACAGAAATCCCCTGCTCGCCTGACTCACAGCATTCTACAGTGTACCCGGCCTCTTTCAGCCCCTTGGAAAGAAAACCGGAAATAGCAGTATCATCTTCAATAATCAGTATTTTCATCATCAAAAGAATATCACAAGCAGATATAAAACAAAAGCGCAAGAAATCTTGGACTGTTTCAGGAAATTTGGTTAAACTTGTAGTGTGATGAATAAAAAAGTACTGTTCATTGTTATTGTTCTAATCTGTACCCTGCTTCCGGTACTGGAATCTGCGGCACAGTCGATAAACAATGTTCAGGTTCCGTCCTCGGTAAAATGGAAAAAACTCGATACCCCTCATTTCACAATGATCTTTCCTGAGGAACTTGAACCGAAAGCCGTTGAAATTGCAGCCTCACTTGAAAAATACTATCCAGCCGATGAATACAGCCTGGATACCGAAACCCAGCGCTGGCCGGTAATAATTAATAACAGTCTTGTATTCCCTAATGCATATGTCCAGGGCGCGCCGCGTCATTCACAGCTCTATACCATCCCTTCACAGGAGGGCTTTATCGGAACAGCAAACTGGTTAGAGAGTATTTGGAGCCACGAACTTCGTCACATTGTACAAAACGACAAGATGCTCCGCGGATTCACTGCCTTTGCTCACTGGCTTGCCGGTGAATACGGTTCAAGCGCTATGCCGCATTTTGCGGTACCCAACTGGCTGTGGGAAGGTGATGCTGTACTCACCGAAACCCTGCTGAGCTCCGGGGGCAGGGGAAGAATAGCGGGCTTTGAACGTGAAATGCGAACGGATCTGCTGACCGGTACGAGATTCAACTATTACAAAGCCTCACTCGGCTATTATTCTTCCTATCGTGAACCTGTACCCAGCTGGTATGTGATGGGCTATCATCTATGCGCCTATATCAGGACCGAGTACGGGATTGATGCATTCAACCGAATCCTGGAAATGTCGGCAGATTTCTCATTCACGCCCCTCATTCTTAACATCGCGGTAAAGCAGGTTACCGGAAAACAGATCGAAGAGATCTACGATGACTGCCTCGATGATCTTGAGCGGCTATGGAGTAGTCAGCTTCAGAACCGTCAGATTACACCAGTCGAAACCGTTAAAGATGCCGGCGGCCATGAATACACAAACTATTATCCTTTAGGCGTCTTCGACGATAATGATACAGCCGCGCTGAAAACATCGGCAGCTGATATATACAGCCTGATAAAGATTGACAGCAGCGGTAAAGAGAAGCTTCTTAGAAGGATTGCGCCGCTTGATAAAAATATTTCATTCAACGGCTCGGTCTTCTGCTGGACGGAAGTAAAGAAGGATATCAGATGGGGGAATCTTTCCTGGTCAGGAATCAGAGTTTATAACCCAGAGACGGGGGAATACAGAAAGGTCACCGGTAAAACGAGGTATCTGTCCCCCTCGATCAGTCCGGACGGAAAACTGATCGCGGCAGTTGAAATAACACCTGAACTCGACAGCTTCATAGTAGTTATTGATGCTGAGAGCGGAGAACTCATAGATCGATTTGCCGAACCGGCCGGGGCATATCCGTCTCAAACATGCTGGAGCAGCGACGGGACAGGGATAGTTTACCTGAGGCAGTTCGACTGGATGGAATCAATCAGGCTCCTTAGTCCTGATAATAGAAAAAACCTGGCCCTGACCGCACCTTCAACATTCAACATCAGCTCGCCGGCAGTGATAGGCGAATGGGTTTATTATGTCTCTGAACAGTCAGGCCTTGAAAGCATACATAAAGTAAAGCTGTCCGGCAGTGAAGAAGGAATTGTAATCTCAAGACCCTTCGGCGCAGTCGCTCCAGCCGGGGGCTCAGAGCGACTTTTGTTTGCCGACTACGGTGAAGCTGGTTTTACTATCGCCTCAATCCCCCTCGAAAGCGCAGAAAAGGCTGCGGTAGTGCCGACAGTCTCAGATCACGTCGATTATTTTGACGGACTGCAGGAGCAGGAGGCCTGGGCGGGGATGAGCGGCCCGGGCAAATCGATTGATTCAAATGAAGAGGATAAGACTACAGATTTTGAAATAACCGACTACAACAAGGCTGCGGGTCTGGTTAATTTTCACAGCAGGAGTATCACCAATTCGAACAGCGGGACAGGCATTGCCGTGAGCCTGCAGGCCGATGACATTCTGAATAATTCAACCGGCAGCATCTATGCCGGCTGGGATCCTGTGCAATCGGAGTTTATGACCGGAGCAGCAGGTGCCTGGGCAGGCTTTTTTCCGGTACTTCTGTACGGATTCGAAGCTCAGACGCCTCTGGCGGGCTTCGGCACCTCATTGAGTTCGAACATTTTCAGCGGCATATGGCTGCCTATGGATTTTTCAGGCGGAATTATCAACCACACACTGAGTATTCAGGAAATCATGCTGATAGAGTCCAGCCTGTTCAGCGGCGAACATGTCCTTGCATCGCAGGCATTCCTCAACTGGAGTCTAAGCCGGAAATCAGCAAAGCGTGATATATTCCCGCCCTTCGGAATCTCAGTGAGTACAATCTGGTACTACAGTATTATGCCTGCTTTTTATAACCATCTATCCGCGGAAGCCAAAATATTTATACCGGGATTTTTCCCCAGCCACGGAATAAAACTAGGCCTCAGCGCAGACTATAATCTTGAATCTTCGGCTGGCAATCTGCCGCCCGGGCAGGTTCCGCGCGGATACTTGACCAGCGGCTTTGACGTTCCGCTGATGGCAGGGCTAAGCCTTGATTACAGTCTGCCGCTGGTTTATCCGGATCTTGCAATCGGCGGATTTATGTATATTCCGAGAATTTATGTAAACGGATTTATTGATGCCGCCGTCAGTTGGATCCCGGAGCCGGCCGTTTACAGCACTACCGGGATGGAATTCTTCATAGATTTTCATCTCTTCAATAATTCTGTTCCGCTGCGTGCCGGCTTTAGGTTCATCTACGACCTGAAAGACGGCAGCATGAGGATTGAAGATACGACCCTGCTGCTCGGTATAGATATCCTATAACGGCAGAACGAGGGTATTATCTCTTATTTCAGAACTATGCTGTTCAGCGATCTCGTTCAGAAGCTCCTCGGGTCCCATTACAACCGCGACAGAGCCGGCAATTCCTGATTTAAGAGACTCAGCCGCGGCTTTGATATCATTAACAGAAGTGTTCAGCATGGCCTCACGCTTCTGCTGCCTCATCTCATCGCTTATCCGGTATAGATCACGCCTGAACCCGATTAAACTCTGCTCAGCAGGGCTCAGCGGCTTAAGATCACGGCCGACCACAGTTATAATGGCCTTTTTAAGGTCAGTTTCTGAATATCTGCCCTTCACAGCGGCATCAAGTGCAGACTCAAAAGCATTGAGATTGTCGCCGGGATTCGGGTCACGGTAGGTTGAAACCGTCATCAGCCCTTCGGTACCGTTCACCGATGCGTAAACACCGTAAGCACCGTTTTTCATCCTTACCTCTTCCCATAGATCATTGGTCTTCATCATATGGGCAAGAAGGCTCTGGTGGGCGTGTGCCGGCTCACCAATTAAGGCTGCAGGCAGTGCCCTTGCTGTAAAAAAAACCGTTGTTGGTACCGACAATGCTCCATAGTTGAATGAAGGTGTCTTTTTCAGATCGACTATATGCAAATCGGAGGGAATACCTTCTGCAGAGTCCTCCGACGGCAGACGGTTTAAGAAATCTTTTAGCTTTACACTGACAGCATCAAAGTATGCGCTTTCAGAAGTGACATTGAATGACAGTCTGCTTCGGGTAAACAGCTTCCTCCGCATTCTCTCAAGCGAGCTGCATATCCCGGGAATTGAATCATCCGGGTTGGAGGTTAAATCGTTGAGGTACAGCAGCTGACGACTTCCGCGCCATTCATCCTCGCGTTCAAGAACGCGATCGAACTCAGCCGAGGCTCTGACGGCGCAGAATGAATGCCCTGCAGGTACTATGCTGGATTTGAAGTCGTTGCGCATCTCAAAAAGCAGGTCCCTCACCCTTGCTGCATCGCCTATCTCAGATTCAAGCATCAATTCGGAGGCGAGCTTGAAGGCTTCATCCAGATCCTTTTCGAGAGTCTTCAGCCTGAAAAAGAGGTAATCTTTCCGCTCTTCCTGTCCGTCTGCCGTGCGGCTCGATTCAAGAAAGGTATACAGCCCCCCGGTTTTAAGAGCCAGTTCAAGCGCAACCTGATCGTAACTGCGCCCGGGCAATCCTGATGAGCAAAGCATTCTGCTGAGAAAGGGAAGAAGCATGCCTTCATCATCGGAGATATCTCTGATATCAATGGCGAAATCGATATAGATAATGCCGTTAGTGAACAGGTCATGTTTATAAAGAGGGACTCCGCCTACTTCATCAAGAACGGTATTAATCACCCTTATTTTATCGGGGACATCCTCTATATCAAGGGAGGGGATCTTCGCCAGCTCCTCTTCTGAATCGGAGGCTTCCTGAAAGGCTCTGAATCCGTCCATTCTGCCCTGCTCAGCTTTGAGATCTGATTCGGACATCTCTCCACGCATAGAGGCAACTGCATCTGCAACCGTCTGATCCATTTTATCATTGTGTCCAGCCTCGGGTTCAATCGAAAGCATCAGACGATGTTTATTTTCCACCAGCCATTTGCTGATGAGATCCTCAAACATCCGCGGGTTTTCATCCAGCTGTCTTCGAAGCTGCTCCATAGGTTCCTGAAATGATATTGTATCCTCGGGACTGCCTCCATGCAGCCAGCCCTTCAGTGAACGCCCCATCAACTTCAGGCCAAAAGGGGCCCCGCCGCGGATCTCCTTATTACGGAACTCAACCCTGTGCATGGCACCGGTAAGCGACATCTCAGGTATGCCGTCATCGGCGAGCTTTTCAAGTTCAGCTGATATCAGGTTTTCGAAATCTTCAACTTTATCAAGGCTGCTTCCCCGAACACCGATTGAAAAAACCATCTCACGAAGGTCGGTATCGAGTCCGCTTACCGGACTCAAATCCTCTCCAATCTCTGATTCAACAACCGCCTTATAGAGAGGCGCACCCATATTGCCCATTAAAGCCTCGGTAAGGATCTCAAAGGCCAGGATGTTTAGGGAGTTTTCCGAACTATTACATTTCCAGTTAAGGGTCAGGGTAGCTCCCGCCTCATCTTCTCCGCCTTCAGATGCAAGGGGGCTTGTTACTCCGGCCTGGCGGGGCTTCGTCCATAATTGCTGGATATCGATATCTTCCGCCGGTTCTGCTGTTCCATCAAACCGGGAGAGGGCGTTTTCCTGAAGGAAGTTGAGCTGCTGCTCAGTTTCGATATCTCCATAGAGGAAAATCCGGCAGTTAGACGGATGATAAAACCGGCTGTGCCAGGCCTTGAAGCTCTCGTAGCTCAGTCCGGGAATAGATGCGGGTTCTCCGCCTGAGTCCCATTTGTAGGGATTGTCGGGAAACAGATAGCGGTATGAGTACTCAGCAGCAATAGAATCATGGTTCGAGTAGGCTCCCTTCATCTCGTTAAAGACGACCCCTGAAGGATGAGCACTACCGTCTGCCTGGGGTTCGAAGCGGATTCCCTCCTGCATGAACATCTCTTCACGCAGGAGCGGGAAAAATACCGCATCGGCGTACACGCTCATTAGGTTGAAGTAGTCCTTGGCAACGGTTGATGCTGCAGGAAAAACAGTCTTGTCGGGATAGGTCATCGCATTGAGAAAGGTATTCATACTGCCGTTCATCATCGACAGGAATGGATCTTTAATCGGATATTTCTCGGATCCTGCGAGTACGCAGTGTTCAAGGATATGCGAAACACCGGTGTTATCCGATGCGGGCGTTTTGAATGCGAACGAGAAGAGATTCTCTTTATCATCGTTATGAAAATGATAGACATCGGCACCGGTTACATCATGTCGCAGCCTGATACCGCATCCTTTATATTCGGGAATTTCATTGACGGCTGTCACGGTAAAACCGTGCAGCCTGTCCCCTGATTTGAGTTTGGTCATTATTTATCCTTACGAAGGTGAGTTCGTCTTTATTCTTTTTGCAAGCTTTTTAAAACGTTCCATATCGCAGTTCATTATCACAGTTGCTGTTCCGTCTGCGTCGTCTGAATCGGAAACCTTAACCGACGCGCCGCGCTTCTCATCTTCACGCCTTAAGATCATGCGCAGATGCATCTCTTCGGTCTCTGAGGCAACAGCCGGATCAATCACACAGGCAATTGTTAGAGGATCAGGAAAACCGATGGTTCTTTTCCCGCTGGCCTTTTCAATAAAATCAATATAGAAACTCTGTATCTTATTAAAGAGATCTCCGGCCGGTACTCCGGCCATATCCATGGCATAAAACTCATCCTCTAAAATCATTCCGTCGACTGTCGCGTCCCAGGTCAGTATCCTCAGAGGGATTCCGATACCAAGGGTAAAAGCAATAGACTCCGGGTCGAAGAAAAAGTTAAACTCGGCCCAGGGAGTGACGTTACCAGGTCCTACAGCTCCGCCCATGATGATAATCTCAGAAACAAGATCTTTTAATTCAGGATAGAGATTGAAGGCAACAGCAATATTCGTTAAGGGTCCCAGAGTCACCAGCTGCAGTCCTGGATTCGCCTTTGCTGCAATTAAAAGCCCTTC
>DMKD01000152.1 GCA_003454605.1 Spirochaeta sp.
ATTGTTTGTTTTTTCGTAAACAGTGTCTATTCCGGCATGCAGTTCGGCCAATTCATCAAGCAGATCAACAAGAACAACCTGTTTACCGTCTTTTTCAAGGCTGAGAACCTGCCATTCATCGTCTTTTTTAAAGGTCCAGTTCCGGAAGATGCGATTAATACCGTCATCAGTAGTGAGAACCTCTTGAATGTGGAGATTTCGATCGTTGACCTTTGTTACAATTATAAAAAAGCGGCCGCTGTGCCTCTTTCCTTTGAAATCGATAACAGGAGAGGAGTATGCGCGATCGTCACCAAGCCATCCTTTGGCTACGGCAGCAATGCGTTTGATCATATTACTTGTAAATGTAGATTCTTTTGCCATTGTCCTCTAATTATAATATCCTGTCTTGTTAAAAGTCCACTTTTTCGGTTGGTAATTATTGCAGTGGATAGAAATTAGTACAAATTCACGTATTTTTCAAGTCCAGCCGAGCCCCTATGGAAGATTTTTATCGGTTCGCAGCTGAAAAAGGCACCATGGCGTGTTTTCCCGCACATGATGCCTGTAATAATCATAATAGGTTTGGAATCTATCGATTCCATGCTTCTGTGTAGATCTCGAAGGCGTCTTCCTGAGTCACCTCACGGGGATTATTCACAAGAAGTCTTGTCTGATCCATTACTGAAACAGACATAGGTTTAATGGCGCTTTCAGGGATATCGATTGCTTTGAGATTTCGCGGCAGTTTTACGTCTGCACAAAGCTGCTCAATCTCATTTATACAATCCTGCCAGTCGGCGCCCTCTTTACCTGTCATGAGTTCTGCTACATGTCCAAAGCGGTCCTTCATAGCAGAAGCATTGAACTTGATAATAACAGGCAGCATAAGGCTGTTTGCCATTCCATGAGGTACATGAAACATTCCGCCTAGCGGGTATGCAAATGCGTGAACTGCCGTAACACCGGCGTTTGCGAAGGCTATACCGGCGAGAAAGCTTCCAAGAAGCATGTTCTCACGCGCCTTCATATCAGTGCCAATGCTGTATGCGGTTCTGATATTCTGCGAAATCAGCTCGATAGCTTTTACGGCCATAGCATCACTGTAGTCGTTTGCATTCGCCGAGGTATATGCCTCAACACAGTGACAGAGCGCATCCATTCCTGTAGGAGCAGTGATCTGCGGGGGCAGACCCGTTGTAAGCGTCGGATCCAGAAAAGCAAACTTGGGAATGATATAAGGTGTTCCAAATCCTTTCTTTGTTTCATTCTCTAGATCTGAAAGGATCGAAAGATATGTTGCCTCCGAACCCGTACCTGCTGTGGTAGGAATTGCAAGAATTGGCAAACCCGGTTTCGGCAGGAGGCCTACGCCGAGATGATCCTTGATACTGCCTTCATTACCCACAAGAGCTGCTGCAACCTTGGCAGAATCCATAGATGAACCGCCGCCGAGGCCGATTACTGCCTGAGCACCGCTGTGACGGGCCTTTTCAGCTATCGCATCCACCAACTGCATCGAAGGATCCGGTTTAACATCATCCACAAGAACAACATCTTTTCCAGCATCCTTAAGAATCTTCTCAACCTTACTGTAGATTCCAACCTTGATTATCCCCTGATCGGTTACTACCATTACTTTATCGGCTCCCAATGAGTCGAGTGCTGCAGGGATTTCCTTTATTGAATTTTCCCCGAGCTTAACCTGGGGTACCGGCCATATATTCATAATTATTTCCTTATATAGAGCTTTAATTGTAATCGTAAAATCCTTTACCTGATTTTTTTCCAAACTGTCCGGCCGCTACCATTTTTTTAAGAAGAGGAGCCGGACGGTACTTGGGATCGCCGAAGTCCGTATAAAGAACTTCCATTATCATAAGGCAGACATCGAGACCAACCAGATCAGCCAGAGCTAGAGGACCGATAGGATGATTTGCTCCAAGTTTCATTATCTGATCGATCGATTCAGCATCTGCCATACCGTCTGAAAGACAGCAGATTCCCTCATTAATCATGGGAATCAGGATCCTGTTTAATACAAAGCCTGGATAGTCCTTCACACAGACGGCTGTTTTCCCTATCTTTGCAGAGATATCAAGCACTGCCTGAATTGTATCCTGGCCGGTTTGAAGTGCAGCAATCACTTCGATCAGTTTCATTACCGGAACTGGATTCATAAAATGCATACCTATAAACCGTTCGGGCTCGGGGACGGCTGCGGCGAGCTCTGTTTGCGGTATTGTAGATGTATTTGATGCGATAATGCAGTTCACACCTACAACTCCGGCAATACTGCCGAGGACCTTCTTCTTGATATCCTTATCCTCTATAACCGCTTCAATCACTAAATCGCAGTCTGATAGGACCGAAACATCAACCGATGTTTCAATCTTTTCGATGACTGTATCTTTCTGCTGTTCAATTATCTTTTCTTTTGCGATCATACGATCAAGGTTCTTTGAGATCAGTTTAACTGCTCTATCAAGTTCTTCAGAAGATATTGAAACAAGCCGCACCGGGAAACCAGCCTGGGCAAACACCTGAACAATCCCGCTGCCCATAACACCGCCGCCGTAGATGCCTATAGTCTTAATATCCATTACATCAGCTCCACACAAACCGCAACACCCATTCCGCCGCCGATACAGAGTGTTGCAAGACCTTTCTTAAGTCCGCGTTTCTTCATTTCATACAGCAGTGTTACGAGTATCCTTGCACCGCTTGCACCAATTGGGTGACCTATTGCGATTGCTCCGCCGTTTACATTAATAATATCAGCATTCCATCCGAGTTCTTTATTTACAGACAGAGCCTGTGCAGCAAAGGCCTCGTTTGCTTCAATCAGTTCAAGATCATCAATAGTCCAGCCGGCTTTTTCAAGTGCTTTGTTAACAGCGTCAACAGGACCAATTCCCATGATTGAAGGATCAACACCTGCCCATCCGTA
>DMKD01000416.1 GCA_003454605.1 Spirochaeta sp.
AGAAAGAGTATTAACAGCATTAAACAATGAACTGCCCGACAGGGCTCCGTTCCAGGCTAGCTTCTGCCCAGAGTTTGCGGAGAGGCTGGCTGAAGAACTTGGAATAAAGCTGGATCATATCCATGATCCTCACAGCTGCAGATGGAACGGCTATGAACTGGAAAAGGCGGTCGCGCAGGATGCGCTGCAGAGCAGTATCGGATGGGTAACAAATTATCATCTGAAAGAGGAACCCTATACTGATGAATGGGGGGTGAACTGGAAGATTGAAGATTACGATACGCCCTTCGGGCAGGGGAGTTATACTGCGATTATCGACGGTCCGCTCTATGACCCCGAGAATATTTCGACTTATCAGTCCCCTGATCCCGGGCGGGACAGCCTTTATCTAAATCTGCAGAGACTTATCGATGAAGAGCAGGCTGAGTACTATATAATCGGAAGACTCCACACAACTATCTTTGAAACTGCATGGGCACTGCGGGGAATGGACAACCTTCTGGTTGATATGATGATAGAACCTGAACGAGCTGCGGCGACTCTTGATATTCCATTCAAATATCATTTGAAAGTAGCCGAGCGAATGGCCTTGATGGGTGTGGATATGATCTGGCTCGGAGATGATATGGGCGCCCAGAAAAGCATGTTGATGTCACCGGATCTCTGGCGGCAGTTTTTCAAACCGAGGATGGCTGAGATTATCTCTTCAATCAAACGGATAAAAAGCGATATCAAAATCGCATACCATTCCGATGGTTTTAATATTCCGATTATTCCCGATCTGATTGAAATAGGGCTTGATGTTCTCAATCCCATACAGATCGAAAGTATGGATCCCGTGGAGCTAAAAAGGAATTTCGGGGACAAACTCTGCTTTTTCGGCGGCATAGATGTGCAGACCACGCTGCCGTTCAAAAAACCGAAGGACGTCAGGGCGGAGTATAATGCCCGAAAGGCTGATCTGGGCAGGGGCGGCGGATGGATTTGCGCGCCGACACATCACACTCAGCTTGATACTCCGATGGAGAACTTCATGGCTCTGGTTGATTCAGTCAGAGAAGGCGGCAACAGCTGATCAGCAGAATATAATCCTAGGGTTAAAATCTGATGTTGTGCTATATTTTTGATCATGGTGGTAAACGAAACTCTTGTTCTTGATGCAAAACGCGTCAGAGGCCTGTATAGGATCCTCTCAAAGCACTATGGACCGCAGGGGTGGTGGCCTCTGCGCTCGCGCAGAATTACATCCGGCGCGCATATTCAGCATACGATTGGATTCAACAGCGGCGGTTATCATCCGGGGACAGGTTATGATCCGGGACCTGCTGAGCGCTTTGAGATTGCTGTCGGAGCAGTACTGACGCAGAACACAAACTGGCATAATGCGGCGGCGGCGCTTGATGCTCTGATTAAAGAGAACCTTCTGTCCGCAGAAAAAATTCTTGCCCTGCCGCTTGAAAAACTCGCTGGTATTATACGCCCATGCGGATACTACAATCAGAAAGCTATAAAACTTAAGGCTGTAGCGGAGGTCATGACCAATAATGATTCCATACCGGGACGTGAAGAACTTCTTTCGATTTGGGGTATTGGACCTGAAACAGCCGACGCTATCCTGCTCTACGCCTTTGGAAGACCAGCCTTTGTGATTGACGCTTATACGCGTAGGATATTCTCGAGGTTTACCGGCCTTGAGACGGTTGAACTCATCAGTTATAACCAGCTGCAGTCGGCAGTGCAGAATGTTTTCTGCCAGGATCTTGAGTCCTGCCGGGAATACCATGCTCTGCTGATCCTTCATGCAAAAAGATACTGTACTAAAAACCCCCGCTGTGCCGGATGTCCGGCGGCCGGAGCGTGTAAAAAAAGAAAATGTTTGCAAAATGAGTGAAATTTCGGTAGTCTATTAATCAGGAGTGATGCGTGAAGTTAATACAGGAAAAGCGGGCTTATATCGAAGAATACAAGAAGCTTTCGATTTTTAAATTCATGTCTGCAGCTGAAATCCTGCATATTATTTCTGAGAGTGAGCTTATCCTTTATTCTGATTCAGAAAAAATAGTAAACCAGGGTGATATTGCGCAGAATATTCAGGTGATCGTTAACGGAACCATTCAGGTGACGGTCAGAGAGGAAAGCGGAAAGGAAGTCTACATCTGTTCTATCGAAGAAGGTGAAATTTTTGGTGAAGCAGGAATGTTTCTGCGGGTTCGCAGAACAGCGAACATCGTGAGCCTTGATGATTCAGTGATACTCAGCATTCCGCGTTCTGTACTTATGAATTTTATCCGTGATAATCCTGCGACGGGAAATAAACTCCTGCTTGTAATAATACACAGTCTCTTAAAGAAACTGAGAGGAACGAATCAGGAACTTGCATTTGAAAAAATGGTTGATGTTCAGATCGACGAACTTGATAATTTACTGGCTGAATTATCGGATAAATAGGAATGTCGCCTAAATCCAGCATTTTCTACCAATCAGTCCTGCTTATGCTGCTGGCAGCAGCCCCCCTTTTTTCTGATAACGAACTCGTCCCGCTGTGGAAATATGCCGCAGGCGGTGTTCTCGTAAGCCCTCCCGCAGTCTCAGGCAGCGGGGTTTATCTCTACTCCGAAGACAGACAGATTCATGCAGTATCTACGAAGGGGGAACCTTTATGGAAGTTCAGAATGCCCGGGCGTCCCTCCGATACGCTCTCAGTAGGTCATGACGGCACCGTATACGCGTGCACACTTGACGGGCGGATGTTTGCAGTGAATCAAGCCGGACGCGCGCTGTGGCGTTTTGAAGCGGACGGAGAGCCGGCAGGTGCACCTGCGGTTTCAGCTGACGGTACGGTATATCTGGCCCTCAAAACAGGTGAACTCTCAGCAGTAAGCCACACCGGATTTACCCGTTGGAAGATTAACTCCGAAAATGGAATATCAGGCGTTCCGGTGATTGACTCAGGTAATGCCGTGTATTTTGCTGATGATGCAGGTTCGGTATACTGCTATTCTCCATGGGGCACCGAAAAATGGGTGCTCGAATCAGAGCAGAAGACTGCGGGAGCAGAATGGATTGCGGCTATAGATCAGCACATCCTTTATTCCGGTTTCGACAGACGGCTTCAGGCGGTAGAGAAGGGTGAAATCATCTGGTCGCGCGCCATGCCGGCGGATTTAACCGGTATTGTGATTTTTCCCGACGGTCTGTTCTGCAGTTTTTCCGACGGAACCTGCTCAGCCTATGACCGGGAAGGCAACGAATTGTGGACTGCCGAGGGGGGCGGATATTACTCCTATCCGGTTGCAGGCGGCAAAAGGATCTTCATGCTCAACCGAAGCGGCCTTGTCAGTATTGATTTCAGCGGAAAAATCGAAGGTTCGGGCCGGGTCGATGCGATCAGGCTCACTCAGCCGGTAATGGGCGGCGGACTGCTTGTCTGCGGTTCCGAGCAATGGGTTGCCTGCGCCTTCAATGTCTCCGATGAGATCGGAGCCGGCTGGTCGCAGAAGGGGGGCGGTCCTGCTCATTCCGGTACGTCAGGGAGTAAGCGCTGGTATTTCGATGAGGCTGAATATCTCAGGAATATGGACTATCTTTATTTAAAGCAGTATATAACCTCCGGGTCGACCGATGAGAAATTAGATGCTGTTGAAGAAATAGGCAATCGGATTGCTGCCGAAGGAATTGACCGGGGTGAGCAGTATCTGTTGCATCTGCTGCATATGGCTCTGACTGAAGGGAATATCAGGCGGATAATCAGCGAAGGCTCACGATCAAACGATTATCCGGCAATACGGCGTGAGGCTGCCCGGCTCATAGGCTTATACGGTAATTTTGAGTCTATTGAACTGCTTACTGCTGTACTCGCTGAAGAGGAGCATTATGACGTAAGCGCAGCTATTATTGCAGCATTGGGTGAGCTTGGAGCGGACTACAACAGCCTTCCGCAAATAGCGATTTACAATAAGGTGATAAAGGATAATAATGGATCAGCATACGGAGGGCTTGCCCTGGCCGCAATTGGTGCTGTCGCTAAGATTTCAGAATATACCGGCGTTCCCGGTTCCGGATACGGATACAG
>DMKD01000442.1:0-5980 GCA_003454605.1 Spirochaeta sp.
ATTTATTTATCTTTTTTTTCGGCTTACGCCTAAAAAGTAGTTTATCAGTTCATATATTCAGGGTATAATTTTTTTAGATTTTTTCATTTAAAAGGGAATAAAAAATTGAAGTCAAAAAAAATAACAGTCAACAGAATCCTGGTTTTAAGCTTTTCCATATTATTAGTTCTTGCTGCTTCCATTGGGTTTTTCGGTGTAGTCGGATTTCTAAATATTCATCATCAGAATGAAATAGGGATATTGGCAAACAAGGCTCTTGTTGATTCTCAGGAATCAAATTTAAACTTTCTTCGTTATGTAATCTACGAAAACGAGACCTATTATGAAGATATGAATACCGCTCTTGATTCTATAGATAAAACAGCAGATGAAGCAGCTGCTCAAATTAAAAACGAGTCAAACCTTCAAAAAATATCGGAACTAAAAACAGCTGCGGAAGCTTATAAAAGTATCACAGCAGAGTACTATGATGATGCCGTCACCGAAAAGAATGCCGGATATGATCGTGTAAAAAAAGCCAGAGTCATCGTCGCTGAAGTAATTGAGGTCATAAGCGCTGCAAAAGAATTCAGCTATACTACGAAAACAACAATCCGCGGAGCAGAACATCTTGAACTGTCTTCTGTTGAAAGGGTATATATGATGCAGGAGGTACGTAATAAAATCAACGACTTCAGGGTTATCGCACAGAAGTATCAGCTGGCAGTGGTTCACGATGAACAGGACAGGTTATCTGATCTTTGGTTAGCCTCGATTAAAGATGTTCGTTCTCAATTAGAACTAGGTTTGACATTAATGCATTCGCAAAATACTAAAGAACAAATTACTGTTGCCATTGCAGCGGTTGAAGCATATCAGACTCAGGCGAAGACATTTATTAAAAACAATGAGATCCGGAGAAGCCTTTTGGCTGATCAGCAGAGCAGAGCAGATATTCTTGCCGGTAAAGGCCGGGAGCTTCGGGATGGAGTACTAACCGAGATAGTGAACGTTTTAACACGATCTCAGTACAATATACTAATAATCCTGATAATTGCAGTTATAGCCGCAATATTACTGACAATAATTATTACCAGATATTTCATCCGCGCACTCGGCTGTGAACCCTCTGAAATACAGTCAATTTCCAGAGAAATCTCAGAAGGGAATCTTACACTCATTTTTGAGAAAAAGAGAATCCTCGGTTCTTATGCATCAATGAAAGAGATGAGTGAAAGGCTGACCACAACTATAACCCGGATAAAACAACGAACAAACAAACTCGGTGAAGTCGGTATAGACCTCTCGACAAGTGCTGAAGAATCAAGCGCCTCATTAAATCAGGCAGCTGACAATCTTAAGATGATGAATGAACAGCTCAGCATTCAAAATAACAGCGTTGAAGAGGTTACGACTGCTGTCTCAGAGATCACCAGCAACATCGAATCACTTAACTCATCAATTGCCAACCAGTCAAATCAGGTAATTGAATCATCATCAGCGATTGAGGAAATGGTCAGTTCGATCGAAAGTGTAACTGATAATATGAATAAGGTGCATGATTCAACACAGAACCTTTCTGAAGCCGGTAAAACCGGCCTTGAGAAGATTACTATAAGCAATAATCAAATACGAAAGGTTGCAGAGGAATCCAAACGCCTTATAGAGACAAATCAGATTATTGACAGTATCGCAAGCCAGACGAATCTACTTGCGATGAATGCGGCAATAGAAGCCGCTCATGCTGGTGAAGCAGGAAAAGGTTTCAGTGTTGTAGCCGATGAAATTCGTAAACTCGCGGAATCCACAAGCCAGCAGAGCCATGAAATTGCCAATATGCTTCAATCAATTGAAACCTTAATCATTCAGATTGTTGATAGTTCTGATGAGACAACCCGGAGTTTTGAGATAATTCAGGAGATGGTTCAAACGGTAAGCTCACGCAGTGAAGAAGTGCGCTTTGCCATGATTGAGCAGAGCAGCGGCAGTAAGCAGGTCCTTGAATCACTCACAAACATGACTCAGATCTCTGAAACCGTTAAAGCCGGTGCAGATGAAATTGGACGTGGCAGCTCCCTCGTGCTCAACGAGGTAATGCAGCTCAAAGATATAAGTGAAAAAAGCAGGGCGAGAATAAGCGAAATTACCGAAAGCACGGATGAAATAAATTCTGCAGTACAGAATGTTATGGCGGTAAGTATCACAAATAAAGAGATGGTCGATGACATCATTTCCGAAGTGGACTTTTTCCAGACATCCGATGATGATAATAATGCTGAAATATAGATAAATGATTTACTAAGATACGCATGTTTTATGCTAATATAAGCCATGCTAAGCGAATTGATAAAAACTATAAAAGAAGATTCTGATTTCAAGCGCAACATTACTCATTGGGAAACAATACAGGCCCGCGAAGGTCAGTATACCAATTTCCCCGAAGATATAGATCCGTTGATCAAAAAAGTATATTCGGATCGCGGTATAAGCAGATTATATTCTCATCAGAGGCAGTGCTATGATCATGTTGCCGAAGGTAAAAATACAGTTGTAGTTACACCCACCGCATCAGGAAAAACGCTCTGTTATAATCTTCCCGTTTTAAATGATCTGCTGAAGACTCCCGAGGCACGGGCTCTCTACCTCTTTCCGACCAAGGCATTGTCTCAGGATCAGCAGGCCGAACTCAATGAAGTAATTAAACCTGCCGGACTGCCGCTTAAAACTGTTACCTATGATGGAGATACACCGGCATCTATCAGAGTTGCCGCACGAGACGGGGGGCGTATAATAATAACTAATCCGGATATGCTTCATACAGGAATAATGCCCAATCATCCCAAGTGGATTAAATTCCTGAGCAATGTTAAATATATCGTTATTGATGAGATACACATCTACAGAGGGGTCTTCGGTTCTCACGTATGCAATGTTATCAGAAGACTTAAACGCATCTGCAACTTCTACGGCTCAAATCCGCAGTTTATATGCTGCTCAGCGACTATCGGAAACCCGAAAGAACTCGCTGAAAACATTCTGGAAACCTCTGTAGAGCTTGTTGATAATAACGGTGCGCCTTCGGGAGAGAAACACTTTGTCCTTTATAACCCTCCGCTGGTAGATCCTGTTCAGGGAATCAGACGCGGAGTTGTGCTTGAATCTCAAAAGCTTGCACTTAAATTCCTGAAACGGGGCATCAAAACAATCGTTTTCTGCCGTTCGCGAATACGTACCGAGCTTATTTCATCCTATATCAACAAACGGCTGTCGAATATTTTTACCGACAACAGCCGCATACGGGTTGAAGCCTACAGGGGCGGATACCTTCCTTCAGAGCGCAGGGAAATAGAACGCGGCATGCGTGACGGCAGCATTCAGGGAATAGTCTCTACTAATGCTCTCGAGCTCGGCATAGATATAGGCGGACTCGATGCTTCCATCATGGCTGGTTTTCCCGGCAGTATATCCTCCTCCTGGCAGCAGGCCGGACGCGCAGGGCGCCGGTCAACATCATCACTCTCGGTGCTTATTGCATCTGCCGCTCCGGTAGATCAGTACGTCATAGACAATCCGGATTACTTTTTCGGTAAAAATCCTGAATCGGCATTAATCGACCCTAATAACATCTATATCATGCTTGATCACCTCAAATGCGCGGTGTTTGAGCTTCCGTTCGGCATTGATGAAGTCTTCGGCAGAGGCTCAAAAGAACTGCTTGTGTATCTGGAGGAAGAAGGAGTTCTGCGTCTCACCGGGGATAAATACTACTGGTCGGATCGTTCATACCCAGCCGAAAGCATTTCACTGCGCTCAGCAACTTCAGAGAATGTAGTCATCATTGATGAAACAAAGGGAAAAAACAATGTCATCGGTGAGATGGACAGGCCGTCAGCAAAGGAGATGATATTCGATCATGCCGTCTACATTCATCGTGGCGAGCAGTATAATGTCCGAAAACTTGATATCGACAATAAGAAATGTTATGTATCACAGTCCAATCTGAATTATTACACCGACGCCGTTGTTAAAACCGATATCAAGGTCCTTGAGGAGGACCGTCGTATGCCTCTCTCGGGTGCCGAACTTGCCGAAGGAGATGTGCTCGTAAGAAAACAGGTAGCGAAATTCAAAAAGATAAAGTACATGAGTCATGAAAACGTCGGCTTCGGTGAAATCTTTCTTCCCGAAGAAGAGATGCACACGCGCAGCGCCGTTTTTATCTTTGCTGACGGTACTGCCTCTGCAGCCGCCTTTAATAAAATCCCCGATGAACTTAAAGAACATGTTATCGGGCGCATAGGCAGCCTCATTAAAAACGTTTCACCCATATTTCTGCTCTGCGACGGACATGATCTGGGTGTAGCTGAGCGGCTGCGTGATCCCCATTTCAATCAGCCCTGTATCTACATCTATGATAATTACCCCGGCGGCACAGGTCTATCGGAGGGAATTGCTGCTAAATCTGATGAGATCCTTCACGCTGCCTACGCCAGAATTTGCGGCTGCGGTTGTGAATACGGTTGTCCCTCATGTATCGGGCCGGATGAAGAGGCGCCCGTTACCCATAATAAAAAGCAGCAGATTATCAGTTTTTTCAATGAGTGGCTCAATCAATAGGCCGGCAGGAGTTTGCATTTGGATATCAAGGATCTTCGCAGCCGTATCGACTCAATAAAGCAACAGACAAACGGGAGCGTTCATACTGGAAAAAGTCAGCGTGAGAAGAAGCCCCGTCCTGATGCCGGAAAAACCCTGCTCGATAACGGCTGGAACCGGATTTCCGAAATGGTCTATGAGAA
This sequence comes from Spirochaeta sp., assembly GCA_003454605.1. Lineage (GTDB taxonomy): Bacteria > Spirochaetota > Spirochaetia > UBA9216 > UBA9216 > Thalassospirochaeta. The sequence goes on from DMKD01000442.1 coordinate 4,779, forward strand.
GGTTAGTGTGATAAATAACATACTCCCTGAAGCTGTTTCTGATATCCTTCTTGATGAATCCTGCAACACTGCTGAGAATAAGACCATGATTCCTGCCGAGAACTTTGTGTTTTATGATACCGAAACTACAGGCCTTTCTGCCGGTGCCGGAAATATTGTATTTCTCGCAGGCTTCGGGTTTCTCGAAACATCAAATGACGCTACAACAACCGGCAAAACATACTTAAAAATTGTTCAGCTTTTTCTCTCTGATTTCCCGGGCGAGCCGGCCTTCCTTGAACGAATGAAAAAATACATCACCCCGGATCGTATCTACGTCTCGTACAATGGAAAGTCATTCGATGCAAACATCCTGCGAAGCCGCTACGCGATGAACGCTATGCAGATTGATTTCGGTTATCAGCTCGATCTTCTATACTCCTCGCGCCGCCTGTGGAAAAATATTATCGGTGCATGCTCCCTCGGCGACATCGAACGCGAAGTTCTTGATAAACGCCGCGCGCTTGACGTCCCCGGATTCATGGTTCCCGATCTCTACTTTGATTTCATCCGCACAGCCCGCTGGGACACTATCGAGGGTGTTAACGCCCACCACCTTGAAGATATTTCCAGCCTTGCCGAACTGCTCGCCGTACACGAACAGCTGTTCGCCGAGGCAGGGGAACACATCCTGCCCGGCAATTATAAACCTGCCGAGTACATTGATGCCCTCGGTCTTGCATCCCTACTGGCCGATAAACGGCCGGAAAAGGCAGCTCTTGTGCTGTCATCCGCCTTTAAAGGGGGCAACCACAAGGCCGGTGCCGGGTTAAGCATCATACATAAGCGCGCCGGGCGCTGGGATGATGCGGTGATAATCTGGAACCGACTCTGGGACGATGGTAAAAGCATATTCGCAGCAGTCGAGCTTGCAAAATACTATGAGCATCGTGCTCACAATATAGAAAAGGCCCTTGGAATCACCAATGATGTACTTGGGCTAGAACGGTTCAGGATTACGGGCATAAAACAGGAACTTGAGAAAAGAAAGAAGAGGCTTATCACAAAATTAAATTAGATCATGATTTACAGCCCAAAAAAATTGCCACTCTGAGAGATGCATCTCAAAGTGGCTTTTGGTTACAATTTTTAATTATTACTAAATAAACAATTTCAAAATATAATTATTAATTAGTTAATTGTTACATGATAGTCAGTAAAAC
>DMKD01000442.1:6026-6835 GCA_003454605.1 Spirochaeta sp.
TCAATTATTGCGAAACGATTGTCCACTCCAATTTTATTAAAAATATTATAAAGATGTAGTTTTACCGTTGCCTCCGCAATATCGAGACGTTCGGCAATTTCCCGGTTACTTGCCTTGTAGATCGTCAGGATTTTTATCACCCGTTCCTCAGCCGGAGAAATACCTACAGACTTTAGATCATAGGGTTTTTTAAAACTCTCTATCTCATCTAATAATTCCGAGAGTTCATTATAGTTTGTCTGAAGATTAGTGTTCTCTTTTTTCAACTTTTCCTGCTTCACGACCATATCACGCCAGATAATCAATAACATTATTGATAAAAACAATGTATAAAACAAAGTAGAAAATCCATCATAAATATATTCACCAGCATGAATAAATGAAGAAACCTGAGATAATACAACAAGAATAATCAGGATAATGGTATTCTTAACCTTTCTGTAATGATCGAGAAACCCATAGTGGCGCATGAGCAGCCAGGAAATCAGAAAAAGACTAGGGCCGTAAAATTCATCAACATCCTGCATAATGTTTGATGCTCCTATCCCCAGGAAAACGACAATCTGAAGAATTTTCAGGAACCGGTTTTCAAGAAATATACTAATCACAAAGGGAATAAGGGAGGGCAGAAGCACAAATACAGTTAAACTATTTATAGCATAGGCGAAATCAACTCTGATTGTCCTATTAACAATATTGTTGACTATAACAAAAACTCCGATAATGCATATAAGCAATCCTATTCTTTTTTGAACGCTTTCAATATATTTTTGCAAAATAAACTCCTAATTGAGGCCGTCCCGTAACTT
>DMKD01000442.1:6997-11159 GCA_003454605.1 Spirochaeta sp.
CGGGTTGCGGGACAGCCTCAATTAATCCTTCCATAACCCTCTGAGAGCATCATCAACAGTGTATACTTCAGAAATTTCAGAAGTAATATTTGATTTAATATCTTCGATTAATTTCTCAGAAACAGCACCGTAATTCCAGGCTCCAGCCTCTACAGGATTGTATTTACCGATTGCCTTATCCTCCTCGGCGTCTTTTTCATAATTGGTAACCATATTCAGAGCTATCAGATCCATACAGCACTGAATAACCTTTCGATTTCCACCATTGAAATTGCTTATCGGCTGAAGTCTCGAATAAACATCTGCATCATCCTCAGCCTTGTGAAAATAGATGTCCTTAGTCGAATCATCAATCGACATTATATAAACCGCAAGGTGGGTGAATGATGATTCTTCAGGTTTGTCGCAGCCGGCCAGAAACGGGACAGCCGCTATCAATCTTGCCATCTTACAAACTTTAAACCATTCTGACTTTTCAACACCGAAATTGTAAACCGCCCGTACCCTGCTTGAGATCTTATCCCATTCCTTGTTTGTCATTATATCTCCATATTTAATTTAACCTTTTTTTCTAAATGTGTTCCACGAGACCCGGTATATTACAATGAATAATTTTTATAAACAAGATTCTAAATTGATAAGGCTCAAAAAATACCCCCGATACATCATGCAGCAGGGGTATTCATAAGAATGCTTCATTCTCAGAATGGTAACATTCTAGTCCTACAAATCGTCCAGATCAATCTTCTTGACCTCAATGATCGGTTTATCGATATTATCTTTATCCTGCTCGACCGAGCAGTTCCCTTTAGGGCTCATTCATGTATGAACACCGAACCGGGGAAGAATCCATTTTTGGAGAACAATCCATCCGACCAGCGTCGCTATTATCAATATATTATCGTCCATTAAAGCACCTCTAATTTAAATTATTGCAATACAGAGGGGCTGTCAAGCTGTTCAGAATTTCTCAGCCGCACCTGGAATATCCGCAGTTAAAACAGGTGATACATCCGTTAGTAAAGGTTAAACGCTGCTTGCACTCAGGACATTCACCATCGGAAGTTATTACTTCTTCACCATCCTTTATATACTTTTTCAAAACGCGGGCGACGCTGCGCTCGAAATCGGTAAAGTTTGTATCCTTCTGCAGTTGATTGATTACAAACTGAAGAGGTGTACCATGTCTGAGGGCCATAGAAATAAAACGGGCAAGCGATGAGTTAGGAGAGTCGAATTCCCTTGTAAAGTTCTTGAGTTTTACCTCTTCGGTTCCATTCAAGTAAACAAGATCATAGCGGCCGCCGCCGAGTTTACGAACTACCGTACGCTTATGCGTTTCTATGTCGATTCTTGATTCAGGATCATCTATAACAAAAAGCTCATAGAGGCTGTTCTTCATCTTACCGGCAATGACAATAACGCTGTCTCTGCCTGCGCGTACCCGGTGAATATCACACTGCAGTTCTCTCGGCCGGGTAGGTGCATGGTGGGTATGAATCGGTTCTTCATTGTCTCTATTCTGGTACTCAAGGATTCCCTTCATCGAACCATTCGGATTAAAGGTAGTAAAACCTTTGAGTCCCCTGTCATAAGCATACATGAAAAGTTTCTGATATTCATCAAAACTTGTATCATCCGGCAGATTAAGAGTTTTTGATATTGAGTGATCGATATACTGCTGAAAGGCAGCTTGAACATCGATTGAATCATAGGCATCGATATCCAGAGTAGTTACAAAGTATTCAGGCACATCATTTTTACCGGTTACTTCACGATATATATTATAGGCGTAATCTGAAACTTCCTCGATTACAGTATCATCACCAACGCCGGTTCTTATCGTCCTGTTATATGTAAGAGCAAAAATAGGCTCGATCCCGGATGAACAGTTCTGTCCGACAGAGAGCGATGTCGTACCTGTTGGTGCAATTGTATTCATCTGAATATTTCTTATACCGTTCTTCTTTATCTTAGATCTGATATTTTCAGGCAGCTGTTTAATAAACTCAGCATCCAGATATTTTTCAGATTCAAAAGATGGGAATGCACCCTTTTCTGCGGCAAGTTCTGCTGAAGCAGAATAAGATTCATTTCGTAAGGTTATTGCAATATCTTCAGACAGCTCTTTTGATGCGGCTGAACCATATTTAATACCGAGCATTGTAAAGAGATCTCCCAACCCGGTTATTCCCAGTCCGACACGGCGCCATTTTTTTGAGAAAGTCTCAATCTTCTCAAGCGGATATGCAGTAACATCAAGGATGTTGTCAAGAAATCTGATTCCGACCTTAATCGTTTCAGCAAACTCTTTAAAGTTAAATACAGCTTCATCAGTGAAAGGCTTATCGACAAAACGCGTAAGATTAACGGCGGAAAGACAGCAGAGTGAATAGGGCGGCATGACAAGCTCTCCACAAGGGTTAACACGGTCCATCTTGAATGCCCAGTAACCATTGTTATATCTTTCTACCGTATCTGCATAGAAAATACCGGGTTCGTTATGAGTATAGGCATTCTTTGCTAAAAGCTCGTATAAATATCTAGCGCTGACGGTTTTGTAAACCTTACCGTCAAAAACAAGATCCCATTCGCCGTCTTCCTTTACTGCTTCAACAAAATCGTCTGATACCTTCACCGATATGTTGAACTGAGTAAGCTCTTTGTTTTTATCACCCTTTTTAACCGTGATAAAATCCTCAATCTCGGGATGAGAGATATCGAGGAGAGCAATATGAGCTGAGCGCCTCTGTCCGCCGGTCATGATTGTTTTTGCCGATTGATCGAAAATTCTTAGGAATGAGATAACGCCTGAAGATTCACTCCCGCTAGACAGCGGTGCTCCCTTTGGCCTCAATTTTGATATATCAAAGCCGACTCCGCCGCCCATCTTGCTTATTGCGGCATCTTCTTTAAGCGACTCATATATTCCTTCCATTGAATCTTCTATATCGATTGTGAAACAATTGTTATAATTCTTCATTTTGCTTTCGGGTCTCGCATTAGCAAGAATCCTTCCGGCGGGGATGAGACGGCCGGAAGCAAGTTCCTGGTAAAAATTATCTGCCCATTTTTCCTGCTCCGATTCAACAGACGCAGATTCTTCCGATATCAGTCTGAAGACTTCATCGGGACTTTTTTCGTTATGCAGACAGTATTTAGCTTCAAATATTTCTCTGCTTATTTTTTGCTTCCATTCCAATTTTGACATATGTTCCTCCCAGTGGTCACACTACATGTAGCGGCAAACGTTCTATTTTTTACTTCTGACCACTATAGAACATATCGGCAAATTTGGGAAGACAATATTAGGCTTTTTTAATATAAACCAGAATCTTTTTAACAAGCTTTTGAATCAGCAGCACCGGCAGGGCTAGTGAAAACATAAATCCTGTAGCCGCAGCGACAGCATTATCCATACATAGAAGTCCCGGGCTGAAGTTTTATAGATGTGTAAATCTTCAGTAATACCTTATGGGGGTTGATGTCTTTCGCTCTTTTCAGCATGTAGTGTAATATTTCTTTACGTGTATATTTTTGATTCATTAAGAAGCAGTACTGCAACAGCAGTCATTATTGAGATTACGGCACCTGATCTTGTTTTACCCCGCATATAGTCAAGGTATTATTGTTTGGGTCCTTGGGTCAAGAAAAATTAAAAAAATAATATCTGTATTTTTCTCAACTTTTTTCTTATAATTGTTACGGAGGGAAACATGAAAAAACTTACACAGTATCTTGCTTCAATAGGGGCTGATAATTACTTCGACAAAATGAACCTTTCAATAAATTCACTTTTTCTGAGCGATAAAATTGAGATTAATCCTTACTCTGATCACAACTGGGAATTAAGAAAAGGTGAGGGAATCACGGTAGTTAACGCAATACCCAGTGAAGATAAACAAGACCGCTTTTTCTGGGAAGAATGGTACATTCACCAGGGTGAAGTTCATCATCACATTCTCAGCCTGTGGAAACCCGCACATTTCGATGAAATATTCGAATGTCCTGAAAAAGATGATATACATCCCGCCCTAAGCTTCGGCAAAAGATGGTATGTCGTAGAAGAAGCAGACATGACGCCAATTCTTCTTAGAAGATAAATATCAAGCTTATCGTCGTATTCTAGACCAAAGAACAGAGAATATCGCATAAGCGGCGC
>DMKD01000136.1 GCA_003454605.1 Spirochaeta sp.
CTGGTCTGATGAGATGAAAGAAGCCGGTGAGCATAAGGCATGCTGGTATTCTAAAATGAAGGATCGGGGTCTCGGCGTTAAAATGGTAAAGGATATCGACGGTGAGCTCTGCGGTCTTGTTCAGTACATACCCTCTGAGTATGCGCCGATGACAGGGGATGGATACTATTTCATTTACTGTATATGGATTCACGGACATAAAAAGGGACTCGGCGACAGAAGGGGTTCAGGAATGGGGACAGCTCTGCTTGATGCAGCTGAAGCCGATATCCGCAGCCGGGGAGCCCGCGGTGCTGCCGCCTGGGGAGTATCTTTACCCTTCTGGATGAAAGCTTCATGGTACAGAAAGCATGGTTACAAGGTAGTTCAGAAGGACGGAATGCGGCAGCTTTTGTGGAAATCTTTCGAAGACGGGGGAGAGGTACCGCAATGGACGACATTGGCGCAGAAACCCTTATCACTCGCTGAATCCGGTAAGGTGAAGGTTACATCACTCCGGAACGGTATTTGTCCGGTAACAAACCTGGCATATGTAAGAGCAGCAGCGGTAGCAGCAGAGTTCGGCGACGAGGTTATCTTCGAGGAAGCCGAAACTACCGAACCGGCTGAACTGGAAAAATGGGGAGTAAGCGACGCTCTTTTCATAAATGAGGTTGAAATACCGCTTGGTCCGCCGCTTGCAAAGAAGAAGATCAGAGCAGTTATTAATAAACAGCTAAAAAGAGCCCGAAAAAAATACCATCGCTAAATCGCTGTCTTAACCATATCAGTTGTCTGTCGGTAATAATATCGGAGCTGTGGTTTCAGGTTTTAAGGCAAAGATTACAGCAAAATCATTGATTTTCTCAGGAGAGATCCTCGCTTCAACCACTTCATCAGCAATCCAGACCCAGTCCGACGGAGTCCCTGTTTTAATATCCGCTTCATGCGAAAGATACCACCCGCTTTCCAGCTCCGATTTACTGACAGAACCGGAGGACTCGGGCCGATCTGATGTCTTCCCTGTCTGGAGATAACCTGTATTATCCCAGATGTTCACAATCGGTTTGTATTCGAATACGATATCGCCGATTATAATTTTATCGAACACGGGCAGAATCTCATTATAACGGTAGAACAGTCTGCTTATCGAACCCTCACTCCTGCTTCCTTCATGCGTGATTTCAGTTTCATAGTTCCACCCCTCCGGTAGAGTAAGCACGCTTTCGGCTGTGGACTCTAAAGCATCACTGTCTGCTTCATTCTGTTCGGTTTTGCCTAATGAGCTGCAGCTGAAGATAACGATTGTAAAAAAAACCATTGAAAGAAAGAATTCCGCTTTATGTTTCATGTATGAAGCATAACAAATAGTTTGTTGTTTGTCTTGATTTATTAATCTATAATGTATCGATGCAAATAAATTTATCAGGCGGCAGAACGCTTTCAACTTCAAGAAGTTCATTTGTAATGGGAATTCTGAATGCAACTCCTGATTCTTTCTTTTCAGGAAGCAGAAAACCTGAACTTCAGGAAGGACTCGACACTGCCGGGGCGATGATTGATGATGGAGCCGATATTATAGACATAGGCGGAGAATCAACCCGTCCGGGGTCGTCATATATCGAAGTCGATGAAGAGATAAGGCGTGTGGTTCCGCTGATTGAGGGAATCAGGAAGTTTTCCGATGCCGCAATATCAATAGATACCAGAAAGGCCGCGGTTGCCGAAGCAGCTATTAATGCCGGGGCTGACATTGTCAATGATGTTTCAGGTCTCAGGGATGATGCAAGGCTCGGATTCATCGTTTCTCAGTATGATGTTCCTGTTGTATTGATGCATATGCGCGGAACACCTGAGAATATGCAGAAAAATCCGCATTATACCGATGTTGTCCAGGAAATTATAGACGAACTTGAGATCGGCGTCTGTAGAGCGAAGAGTATGACTGTAGCTGCGGATAAAATTATAATCGACCCGGGCATCGGTTTTGGTAAACGTCTGGAAGATAATCTGCTGATTCTTAAGCATATTCAGCGGTTTAGAGATCTCGGATATCCGGTTCTCATAGGTCTGTCACGTAAGTCTTTCATAGGTGATGTAACGGGGGCGGATATTGATTCAAGGCTGGCCGGCAGCATTGCCGCAAATATGTATTCGGTGATGAATGGAGCTGAGATCCTGAGAGTACATGATGTGAAAGAGACTGTCTGGATGCTGGATATAATTTCAGCCATTGAAGGAGCGGACTGAGATGGGTAAACTCACTGACTTCTGGGTCTTTAATGATATTATAAGACCCTTTCTTGATATTGCGATACTGTCATTTTTGATCTATCAGATGTACAAAATCCTGATTCAGACGAGAGCATTACAGCTTCTGCGGGGAGCAGTTCTCATCGTTGTCATATACGCGGGGGCATATCTGCTTGAGCTTGATACTCTTCGCTGGATAATGAACGGGCTGGCAACGGTCATGGTTATCGTACTTGCGGTCGTATTTCAACCGGAGCTCAGATCTATTTTTACTAAGATTGGTCAGCGCGACTGGTTTAAATCGAGCTCGGGGGCAAAACCGAGGCAGATAGAATCGGTTCTTAATGCCGTTGATGTTCTTGCCGGACGCCGTAGGGGCGCCCTGATAGTTTTTTCACGAAAGATGGGTTTGAAGAATATTCTTGATACCGGAACCCTGCTTGATGCTGAACTGTCATCGAGCCTCATCCTTACCATGTTCAGTTTCGATACTCCGCTTCATGACGGGGCTGTAATTATCCATAACGGGCGGATCAATTCCGCGGGATGTTTCCTGCCGCTTTCAGAGCAGACTGATATCAGAAGATCGTTCGGTACCAGACATCGGGCGGCTTTAGGGCTTGCCGAGGAAACCGATGCAGTAGTGCTCATTGTTTCTGAGGAAACAGGAGCAATTTCACTTGCTTATGATGCAAACCTCTTCTATGATCTATCTATCGAAGAAACACGCAGGAAGCTGAAATATCTCCTGAATTCACGGGAGGAAGTTGTTGTAGAAGAGGAGAATAGTTTTGCCTAGCAGATGGTCCAGAATTATTGAAAGAAACTGGCCCGCTAAGATCATATCGATAGTAGCGGCGATGATCCTTTTTCTGTTTTTCAGAGCGACAAACCTTGAGGATCGGTTTTTCTCGGTTCCTCTAAATATAATTATTAATGAAAGCTATGCTGTAACCTCAACGGTTCCCAGCAGTGTGAAGGTGAGTCTGAGAGGGGCAGAGGAGAGCATCTTCCTGATACTCGAAGATGATATAGAAGTCTATGCTGATTTTTCCGAACATTCATCAGAAGGACAGTTCAGAGCTTCTGTGAAGTTCATTAAGGCAGGAACGGCTAAAAATATTGGAGAGCTCGAGATAAGGTTGGATCCGCCCGAGATTATCCTTGAGCTTGAGCGTAAGATTTCACGGTCGGTAAAGATCGAACCGATACTGACCGGTTATCCTGAAAATGGATATGAGCTTGATCAATACATTCTCAGTACCGAGGTTGCCATAGTCGAAGGGCCTGCAAGTCATGTAGAACAGCTTGAGTTCATACAAACTGAAGAGATAGACCTTGAAGGCCGTAAAGAAGACTTTTATGTCCGAACCAGACTTGATGTGCAGGACCCCTATCTCTCGTTTCCATCAGGAGACTCAGTGGGCTTTCAGGGGGTGATAACCGAAACGGTAATTCTGAAAACCTTTGAGGATATAGGTCTTATATATATCGACCTTCCGCCGGAACTGAACGTATCCGGGCAGGAGATCGCAGGAAGTATAAAGGTGCAGGGAAAGCTGCTGCTGCTCGAATCCACAACAAGCGCGGATTTTTCATTATTAGCTGATTGCGCCGATATCGGAGGTCCGGGTAAGTATGAGGTTGAAATATCACCGATTGTACCTTCCGGCTTTGCTGTGCTTCGCTACACGCCGGATACAATCCTGATAGACGTTCAAAGGATAGATGAAGAATGATAGTAGGAATCGGAGTAGATATAGTTCATGTTGACAGGATGAAACGCTGGGCTAATGTCCCGGGGATAATAGAGAGATATTTTCATCCGGATGAGATTAAGGATGCTGAGGTCCGGAAATCCTCTGTTCATCTTTCGCTCGCGGCAAGATTTGCAGCGAAAGAGGCTCTTGGTAAGGCTTTCGGTACCGGACTCAAGGGAATAAAGCTTAAGGATATCCAGGTTGTATCAAATCATAACGGTAAGCCTGATGTCTGTGTTCACGGTACGGCAAAAGCTGCATTGGAGGTATCGGGAGCCACTAATATATTCATCTCGATGACTCATGAGCGTGAAAATGCCGTTGCTATGGTAGTATTGGAGAAGTAGTATGTCTGAGGGTGAGAGTAAAATTACATTCTGGTCAAAAAATGAGATTGTCTGTCCGATCTGCGAGCATGAATTTAAACGTGAAGAACTGCTCACCGGCAGGGGGCGGCTTATCGCAGGGGAACTTACCGGGGAGCTTCGGCGCCTATATGAGCCGTCTCATAAATATGGAGATATCTGTCCCCTTGTATTTCCTGTTACAGTCTGCCCCTCCTGTTACTATGCGGCATATGCCCTAGATTTTGAAAACCCGCCTGAGGATAGTATTGCTGCAATCTCCTCCGGCAGCGACAATAGAAAAGAAAGCCTCTCTAAGATTCTTCCGGAACTTGATTTCACCTCGAATCGCAGATTGAAGGAAGGTGCAGCAAGTTATTTTCTCGCTATTGCCTGCTATGAGCACATGTCGTCAAGAAATTCTCCGACTATAAAAAGAGGAATTTCTGCTCTCAGGGCAGCCTGGATATTTACTGATCTTCATAAAAAATATCCGAACGAGAATTATGATTATCTTTCAAAAATATTTTACTATAAGGCGCAGTTTTTCTATTCTCTGGCAGTAGAATATGAACAGGATGGTACCGAGAGTTTGGCTGAGGTTCCGCATCTGGGACCCGACCTCGACAAGAACTATGCCCACGACGGGGTTTTCTATCTCGGGGGATTGCTGGAGTTTAAGTACGGTGATAAGAGTGATCCTGAGACGCGGAAGAAACGGCTTGAGTTCGCTAAAAGAGCGGTAGCAAGACTCTTCGGTATGGGTAAAGCTTCCAAGAGTAAGCCGTCGGCCATTTTGGATAATGCCCGTTCTCTCTACGAGGAAATGTCTACAGAATCGGGTGAATAACAACAGATGAAGCGAAATATTAAACTCGTTGTTGCTTATGACGGAACTGATTTCTGCGGCTGGCAGGTGCAGAAGAACGACAGGACCGTACAGGGTGAAATAGAAGCGGCTCTCAGGCAGATCCATTCGGCCGATATCAGACTAACCGGTTCAGGACGAACCGATTCAGGAGTGCATGCCGACGGACAGACTGCAAACTTCTATACTGAAACTGATATACCGGCTGAGAAATTTCTCTATGCGCTGAATTCCCTGCTTTCGCAGGATGTCAGAATTTTGA
>DMKD01000124.1 GCA_003454605.1 Spirochaeta sp.
TAGTATCTAATGTCATATCAAACCCCTTTATAGTTATATTTGTATATATATTTACTACTATATTTGCTAAAAGTCAAACAGTTTAATTTTATATCTCTTTGACTAGGGTATTTTAAAAGTAGAAGGGCTTGTGCGGCCATTGCGGCTTCCCTGGCAGAAATTAAATAAAGCTAAGAATCCGGATTTTCCCTCCGGATCCTTAGGATAACAGATAATTGTCCTTTTAATTATGCTTGCTCTTCTTCGCCATTGTATCGAAAACTACAGCAAGTAGAAGAACAAGGCCCTTTGTTATCTGCTGTGAATATTCACTTACATCTATCAGGATCATTCCGTTTGAAAGGACACCGGTGATCAGAACTCCGATGAGAACCCCGAAAAGGGATCCTTCGCCGCCCATGATACTCACTCCGCCGAGAACTACGGCGGTTATCACATCCATCTCGTATCCGGTCCCAATTTTAGGCTGGCCGGTATTTATCCGAGAAAGCATGATCACCCCTGCAATGCCTGTTAGAAATGATGAAATAACAAAAACTAGTGTTTGTATTCTTGCAGTATTAACACCTGACAGCCTTACCGCTTCTTTATTACCGCCGAGGCCGTAGATGTAGCGGCCGGTCTTTGTCCTGTTCAGGAATACCCATCCGATGACAAATGTTAGCAGCATAACGATGACTGGTATCGGAATTGGCCCTACATAGCCCTGTCCCAGGGCCTTGAATGATTCAGGCAGGCCCCAGATCGGCATACCGCTGCAGAGAACGAACGATAGCCCTCTCAGGATTGTCATCATGGCAAGAGTTGTAATCAGAGCCGGCACCCCTACATACGCCACAAGCAGACCATTTATCAGACCGATAAATGCCGCCAGAGCCAGCGTGAGAGCAACAGCGGGAACTATCGGCATACCCGCATTCACCATCAGCATCGAGCCGGCTACATTGGTGATAGCCATTACTGAACCTACAGACAGGTCGATTCCCGATGTGAGGATAACACAGGTCATTCCTACAGCCGATATTCCAAGCATTGCTACCTGACGTGTAACATTCAGCAGGTTTCCCGCAGTTAAAAATGAGTTGGAAGCAATAGTAAAGAAGACTACTATCACAAGCAGAACCCCTACTATCGCATATTTTTTTAGAATAATTTTATATTGATCTATCATTTTCTATTCCCCCGAAGCCAGATGCAATATTCTTTCCTGACTGGCGTCTTCCTTACTGAGTTCCCCCGCTATCACGCCTTCATGCATTACGACAATCCGGTCCGACATACCAAGCAGTTCAGGCATTTCTGATGAAATCAGGACAATGCCCTTTCCGGCTTCAGCAAGGCGGTTGATAAGCTCGTAGATTTCCTGCTTTGCTCCTACATCAATTCCTCTCGTGGGTTCATCGAACAGAATGATTTCACAGTCTGTGGCCAACCAACGGGCCAAAACAACCTTCTGCTGATTCCCTCCTGACAGCTCCTTTATTTTTTTATCTGTTCCCGGACAGACTATATTCAGCATTTTCCGATATTTCTCAGCAACTTCCTTTATTTTTTGAGGTATAAGCAAACGCATACTGCTTACACGATCAAATGAGCTGTATGAGATGTTTTCCCTGATGGAAAGTTCAGAAATTATTCCGTGCTGCTTCCGATCTTCAGGAATCAACCCGAAACCATATTTTACAGCGGTGAGCGGGTTTCCAATCTTGACGATCTTACCCTTAACCCTGATTTCACCTGCAGATATCGGGTCGGCTCCGAATATTGCTCTTACAAGTTCGGTACGTCCTGCACCGACAAGCCCGCCAAAACCAACAACTTCTCCGGCCTTTAGCGAGAAGGATGCATTTTTAACATTGTCAGCCGCACTCAGGTTTTTCACTTCAAGAAGCATTTCGCCGTCTGAACTTTCTCTTTCAGGAAATGATTCAAGCAGCTCACGACCGACCATGCTCTTGATCAGCTCATTTTTATTCGTTTCAGAGGTAAGATATGTTGTGATATACTTCCCGTCTCTGAAAACAGAAACCCGATCAGAAAGTTCAAATATCTCTGACATTCTGTGTGAGATATAAATAACCGTAACCCCCCGTTCTTTCAGATTCTTTACCAGCTCAAAAAGCTTATCAACCTCACTTGTTGTGAGGGGGGCGGAGGGCTCATCCATAATCAGTATTTTAACATTATGTGAAATGGCTTTGGCAATCTCAACAATCTGCTGATAAGCAACGGTAAGATGCTGTACCTTCATCTTCGGATCCATCTCAATTCCAAGACTCCTCAAAGACTCACCAGCCTTGTCATTCATCTGTTTGGTATCAAGCAGACCGTTCGGCAGCTTTATCTCATTGCCTAAAAAAATATTTTCAGCAATGCTTAAATATGGTATCAGGTTAAATTCCTGATAAATTGCTGAAATACCGTATTTAAACATTGCTTCGTGAGGTGAAAACGCCTTCCGCCTGATACCTTCAACAGCTATCTCACCTTCATCGGCCTTGATTGCGCCGGTTAGAATCTTTATCAAGGTTGACTTTCCTGCACCGTTTTCTCCGCAAATTGCATGAATCTCATTTTTATAAAAATCAAGATTTATATCATTCAACGCGATAACACCGGGGTATCGTTTCACGATCCCGCTTACCGAAAGCGCAGATTCATTCTGCATATATTACTCCCTTCCAAAAAAAATCCCGCCTGAACTTCAGACGGGATTAAGGTAAATTATTTCAGGTAATCTGCTACATTTGCCATTGTTATAGCTTCATTAGCAATCTTCTGGTGAGCTTCAACTTTCTCACCTTTGATCATCTTAGTAAGAATCTCCATCTCGCTTCTTCCTGATTCATAAGGAGCCATACTTACTGATGCTCTGAACATTCCGCCTTCAGAAATTAGTTTTAGAGCCTGTTCAACACCGTCAGTACCGCCAATCCAGGTTTTAGCAGGATCTTTCTTTGCACTCATCATTGCTTCATATGCTCCGAGAGCACCATTGTCGTTAAGACAGCCTATTACCGCCAGATCAGGATGAGCCTGTAGAATTGATTCTGTAACTGCCATACCTGTATCTGTCTGATACGCATCCTGTCTTGAAACAAGTTCTGCATTAGGAGCTTCAGAAAGAATGCCGTCTCTGATACCGTCAGTACGGGTTATTACGAAGGGAGTACAGTCTGCTGCGAGCAGAGCAAATTTAGCTTCACCGCCTAGCTCATTCTTTATGAACTT
>DMKD01000123.1 GCA_003454605.1 Spirochaeta sp.
AATGAAAGTATGTATGAAGCTCTTGATTCATATCAGAGAGTAGCTGAAGAAGTAGATATATTGATCCCGCTTTATGACCCAAGGATATATGAAAAACATCCGAATGGCAAAGTCGCAGAATAAGTGAAGGAGAAAGCAGGATGAAATTTAAGGATAAATGGGCATTGGTAACCGGCGGAAGCCGGGGAATAGGTAAGGGAATATGCATAGGTCTGGCAAAAGAAGGCTGTAATATTGTTGTAAACTATGTCGGAAATAAAAAAGCTGCAGACGAAACAGTTGCTGAATTGAAGGCGCTTGGCGTAAATGCTGAAGCTGCGCAGGCTAATGTCGGGAAAAGAGATGAAGTTGATAGAATGATGGATTCAATTACATCTGAACACTCTCTTGATATATTGATTAGTAATGCGGGTGTTGTAGATATGGAATCTTTCCTTGAAATTACACCAAAAGCATGGGATTATCAGTTGGAAACGAATCTTCTTGGAGCATTTAATATAGGTCAGGCTATGGCCCGTTATTTCGTCAAGAGTAAAATATCCGGTAAAGTTGCATTTGTAACCTCTTTTAACCAGGAAGTACCAAACGGAAGTCAGGGAGTATACAGCATTACAAAAAGCGGAGTAAAAATGCTGGCTAAGGTAATGGCTTTGGAACTGGCAGAACATGGAATTAACGTTAATACAATTGCCGCGGGAGCTGTTATCACTGATATTAATAGAAAGCAGGTGGAGATGTTTCCCGGACTTATTGATAGACTTAATAAAATTATACCGCTTCATAGATGGGGGACAGTGGAAGATATGGCTAATGCTGCAGTCTACCTATGTTCATCCGATTCCGATTATGTTACCGGGTCTACAATATTCGTGGAAGGTGGGATCATGATTAACAATGGAATGATGATAAACGTCGTAGATGAATAAGGATGAATTCATGTATAAAGTGGTAGTGCTCGATCATACCTTCGGTAATATAAATATAACAAAGAGTATACTTGAGCCCATAGACGCTGAAGTGTTGGAATATCAATGCATGAACCCCAGTGAAGCTGTACCTTTAGTTGAGGACGCTGATGCAGTTCTTGTTACAAACGCAAAGACTATGAATCGAGATACAATTTCTAAATTGAAAAAGTGTAAAATTATTGCCAAGCATGGTATTGGTCCTGATATTATTGATGTTGACGCTGCTACTGAACATGGAATAATTGTTGCTAATGTTCCTGATTATTGTTTGAATGAGGTCTCTCATCAAGCCATGGCTTTAACATTTGCCTGTGCTCGCAAATTGTTTCAATCTGATCGCCAGGTAAGACAGGAGCTGATACATGATGCGCCTGCATTACGACCTATTAAACCGCTGCAAAAATCGGTATTTGGAATTATCGGATTTGGACGGATCGGAAGAATTACAGCCAAATCGCTTTCAAGTATATCCGAAAGTATTATTTTTTATGATCCGTATTTTGAAGGTGATTTTGAGGTTAATGGTGTAACAGTCATTAAGAGGGCTCTTGATGAACTTTATAAAAACAGCGATTTTATCATTATTCACGCTCCGTATACAAAAGAGAACTATCATTTGCTGAACAGTGAAGCGTTCAGTATTATGGAACAGCAGCCCTATATAATAAATGTAGGAAGAGGTGAACTGATTGATAATGAATCTCTGATCAAGGCTCTTGAATCAGGAATTATCAGTGGCGCGGGACTGGATGTCATTGAAGGAATGCCTCCCATTGATAAAGATGATCCTCTGTTGAAATTCTCAAATGTAATATTCACGCCACATTCTGCCTGGTATTCTGAAGGCTCTTTTAACGAACTTCAGTCTAAAGCGGCTATGGAAGTAAAAAGAGTGCTGACAGGTGGTAAGCCGTTATCCTGGGTTAATGAAGCAGAAATGAAGTGATCTGAATAAAGACAGACATTAAACAGCAGTTTTGATCTGTCTATTGGAACCAGAATGCGATTGCCTCAGGAGTATTTCCTTCTCCAGTCTTTCGGCGGCATTCCGGTTTCCTTCCGGAACAATCTGCTGAGATAATTGCTGTCTGAGAAGCCCAGTTCGAAGGCGATTTCGGTTATTGTCTTATCGGTTTTTTCAAGCAGTCTGCACACCTGCTCAATCTTTAAGCGGTTATGGTATTCAACCGGACTGGCACCCGTTGTACGGTGAAACAGCCGCAGCAGCGTGCTCTCTGACATTCCTCCAATGCCGGTGAGTTCAGATATCGGAACAACTCTTTTTATGTTTTCTTCCATATAATTAAGAACGCTGCTTATTCTGGACAGTTCCTTCATTTTAGGGCTTGAAGCTGCCTCGTAATGTCTGCTTAAAAAACCGCAAAGCAGAATAAACTGAGCATAGGATACCGCCCGGTATCCCGGTTGAGCATCTGCAAGTTCCATTTCAAGTTTTTCCACGAATCGCAGGACCTGTGCAAGCTCTACCGGCTCCAGCCTGAGCCTGTTTTTAAAGCGATGTTCAGAACGAAGGCGAGGTTCCCAGGTGAACAGGGCATGGTATCCGCTGATTGAACCAAGATCAAAGTCCGGAAAGGCAGGGTTTTGAAGAAAGTTTCTATTAAAGATTACATTGACAAGCTGCAGATTATCAATGTCCCGGTAACCATGTGTCCGATCACCGGTGAGAATGAAAACATCGCCGCTTCGGATGATGTATTTCTCACCTTCAGTGAAGTGTGTACCGCTTCCCCCGTATACGATCACAAGTTCCGAGAAATCATGGGTATGCTTCGGAAACGGAATCTGCGGGGACCTTCTCAATACTGTAAGTTCAAAATCAGTCTTGCTGTAAACATCCTCAGCTGAGAGGTGTGTTTTTATCATTTCATCCATGTGACGGAATTGTGCTAAAACGTGACTGTTTTGTCAAGGCAGCATTACCGGGGCGGGTGTATACTATTTATACAAACGGAGGAATATATGACGAATAATATAGAGAAGGCATGGGAAATTGCCCTTGAACAGTATGGAGAACTCGGAGTGGATCCGGCAGCGGCCTTAAAGAACCTGAAGAAGGTTCCTTTGTCAATTCACTGCTGGCAGGGCGATGACGTAGGCGGTTTTGAAACGCCGGATTCGGTACTTGGAGGCGGTGGTATTCAGGTGACCGGAAACTATCCTGGTAAGGCGCGAAACGCCGATGAGCTGCGCACCGACCTTAATAAAGTCTATTCATTACTTCCCGGTAGCCACAGACTGAACCTTCACGCAATATATGGCGATTTCGGCGGCAAAAATGTTGACCGGGACGAGATAGAGCCGGGACATTTTGCCGGATGGATGAAATGGTCGAAGGAAAATAATGTTCCGATGGATTTTAACGGCTCATTCTTTTCCCACCCGAAGGCCGATGACGGTTTTACTCTGTCGAGCAAGGATAAGGGAATCCGTGATTTCTGGATTGAGCACGCCAAACGTGTCAGAAAGATTGCGGCAGAGTTCGGCAAGAACCAGGGAAGCCCTTCTATTGAAAATGTCTGGATTCCGGACGGCATGAAAGATATTCCGGTTGACAGGGCGGGATACCGAAAGGTTTTAAAAGATGCACTCGATGAAGTGTTTACAGAGGAACTTCCCTCCGAGTATGTGAAGGACGCTGTAGAGACGAAGCTCTTCGGCATCGGGTCAGAAGCCTTCGTTGTAGGATCACATGAGTTCTACATGGGCTATGCCCAGAGCAGCGGCAAGATGCCCTGTCTTGATCTCGGTCACTTTCATCCGACTGAACTGATAGCCGACAAGATTTCATCGACCCTGCTCTTTAATGAGGAGCTTCTGCTTCACGTCAGTCGGCCGATGCGCTGGGACAGCGACCATGTCGTGGTACTAAATGATGATATCCGCTTTCTGACCGAGGAACTCGTCCGCTCGAACAGACTCGATGACATACACATCGGGCTCGATTTCTTCGATGCCACTCTTAATCGCATCGGTGCGTGGATCACCGGCTCGCGCTCTACACTCAAGGGACTGCTGCTTGCAATG
>DMKD01000198.1 GCA_003454605.1 Spirochaeta sp.
AAAACACCGACCCTTGAGCAGCTCATAAAAAACCTTTCAGGTGGAAATCAGCAGAAGGTGCTTATATCACGATGGTTGCTCACAACACCGGAGATTCTTATCCTCGATGAACCGACTCGTGGTATTGACGTTGGTGCCAAGTCTGAGATTCACCGTTTGATCGGTGAGCTTGCAAAGATGGGAAAGAGTATAATTATGATATCGTCGGAAATGCAGGAGGTTCTCTCTATGAGCGACAGGATCATGGTCATGCATGAAGGCAAGTGTTCCGGAGAAATCAGCCGGAAAGATGCCACACAGGAAAAAATTCTAGCGCTTGCTACCGGCGAGCAGCTTTAACCTTAGGGAGGTTTTTAAACAATGGCTCAGCAAAAAATTATAAGTAGGCCCTCATTCGGCGCTTTCATGAATAAATACGGGATAGTTGTTATCTTTATCGGTTTATGTATCATTCTGTCGATAGTCGAACCAGCTTTTCGATCTATGAGAAATGTGACTAATGTTATCAGACAGGTCTCTATTATCGGTATTGTATCAATGGGTGTTACATTCTGTATTATTACCACAGGTATCGACCTTTCATCGGGTTCGATGATAGCCCTGATTTCAGTAGTAGTTGCTTCTACAGCACAGAATGCAGTTAATCCAGACCAGCCTATCTCTGTAGTTATGCCGATATTATTCGCAATAATAATATCTCTCGTCCTGGGAGGAGTGCTTGGAACTATAAACGGTTCTCTTACCGCATTCGGAAAGATACCGCCTTTCATCGCGACGCTCGGTATGATGACCGTAGCCCGTGGTGCAGCAGCTCTTTTCACTCAGGGCCGCCCGGTCGGAGATCTGAAAGACAGCTTTACATTTATCGGTACCGGCAGTTTCATAGGTATACCAATTCCTATCTGGATCTATATCGCGATGGCTATTCTATCGCACATCCTTTTAAGTAAGACTAAATTCGGACGTCATGTGTTTGCAATAGGCGGAAATGAGCAGGCAGCAAGAATCTGCGGTATCAATGTTGAGAAGACCCTTGTAAAGGTATATGCCTACGCAGGTTTTCTTACCGCAGTCTCTGCTATCATGCTTACAGCCCGAACTTCAGCTGGTAACCCGACCTACGGTGTTGCATATGAACTTGATGCAATTGCAGCAACCGTTATCGGTGGTACATCACTCAGCGGAGGACTCGGCTCGATTCCATTCTGTGTTGTCGGTGCTCTTATTATCGGTGTACTGAACAATGGTATGGACCTTCTCGGTGTAAATGCATACTGGCAGCAGATCGTAAAAGGCGTAATCATCGTTGTTGCAGTCCTCATTGACGCCCGTAAGCAGAAGAGAAAATAAGCTCTTCATACTGTTCTAGATATACTCCCGGAGTTTTTCCGGGAATCTTAACCTGAAATCACATCTGTAAAGAGGTAATTTATGGCAGTTATAACAATTTCAAGAAAGCTTGGAAGCATGGGGACTTACATAGGAAGGAAACTCGCTGAGAAGCTCGAATACGATTATATTGACAAGGTTAAACTTTCAAAGATCATGAAAGATTACGGATTCAGTAAATTCGATAATATTTATGATACCTTACCTGGATTCTGGGAAAAGTATGACGTGTATCGTGATATGACGATTAATTTTCTTGCAGAAGTCATCCTGGCAGTAGCTCAGCATGATAATGTAGTTATCGCCGGTCGAGGCAGTTTCGGTCTTTTTGATAACTTTTCCGACGTTATCAATATCAGAGTTAAAGCACCTGAACCCTGTCGGGTCCATCGTGTCATGGAAGATAGAAATCTCACTGAAAATGAAGCGCGCAAGATAGTTAAAGATAACGATCTTGTCAGGAAATCATTTGTAGAATCAGATTTTAGATTTGATTACACCGATTCTACAGACTTTGATCTGATCCTCGATACCAGTATTATTCCCCCTGATATGTGTGTCGACTGGCTGTATCAGGCCTATGAGGTAACCAAGGGGAAGAGGGATGATGACAGACCAAGCGTGAAAACTCTGAAAGTGGAAAAGGTTCTTGTGAAGCATATCGATGAAATGCTGGAACGCTTTCGTGAAAATGCACAGCCTATTGAGAAGCGTACAGAAAGATAACCAACTTCATTTACTGATTATAGCTCCCTGCGGATTCAAGCTGCAGGGAGCTATTTTTTATCTTTTTCATATAAAATTGGAACTTTTAACCTGCTCATTTCGTCTAACCAATAGAAACCTGTAAGGAGGACTATATGGTTACCGGTAATTTTACGAAAAGAGCTGTTTTCCTGATATTAACTTCATCTGTTTTATTTTTCATATCTATTTTCTCAGGCTGCAGTCTTAAAAGCGGATATGAACTCGATTCACTGGAGATGGCCGAGATCACTTCTCTTAGTCTTGATTATCAGTCGATGAAGCTTGAAGGTGAGAAGGCTGCAATGGAAGTGGATGCTCTTAACAATGCTGATATGGCTCGGTCAGGCAGCAGATCTGTATATGGAGTTGATGATCCGGATTACATTCTTGATGACGGAACCGAGGTTTATGTTACCCGCGAATATGAGGATAACGACACTCCCGGGAACGTTGAGGATGACTATATTGTCATTACAAGGCAGTTCTACATTGATACTGACCTGCTTGAATTTACTGAGGTTCTCAATCTTTCGGTAAAACCGGAAGCTGACTGGTCGGTTTGGGATGAACCCGTAATGCTAAACGACGACGGTTCATTCAGTCAGGAAGGCTCAATTACCAGATATATCGGTGATACCGGCGGTTCATCTATTGAAGGTGATATGAGAGTTACCTGGGTGAAGGTCGAAGAAGAGGTTGAGCTCTACTCGATTGTGAAAGAATCAGTTGCTCTGATGAATATGACCACAGTTATTACGACCATTACCTTCGACGCTGAGGATAATCCGGTCAAAGAACAGCTGCGTATCCGGATAGTGGATGGAGATGAAATAGTCGTAAATTCCTTCGTATATACCCAGTTTGAGGAGGACGGGTTTACTAAAACAAAGATGATAAGAGAAGACGGTGCTTTCTGTCTTCGATGGCGAGACACCGAATATGTTGATCCTTCAGGTGAGCAGACACCGGCCTGGATTCAGGAGTACTACAATGAAAACGGGATTCTAAGGAGCAAACGGATAGAGACCGGTTACCGTATAGTTCGGGAGGTCCTGGTATACATCTATGATGAATCGGGCACTGAAATAATCGACACCCGTTCCATGGATGTTCGCTTTTCAGGAAATATCGATGGATCAGTGGATGTTGAAAAGATCCTTGACAACGGGAAGCTGGTGATTCTTAATATAATAGAGAGTGATGAGGGGTATACCATTACTAAAGACGGTTATACCTACATGGTTACAGTTGATCTTATGAACGGTATAGTGGAATTCTTCAATGAGTATGGAACCTTCCTTGGTAAGGTTATCATTGGAGATGACGGAAGCTATGACGTTGAAATGGCCGGAGATGATTCCGAAAGGATAGAGATTTAATTATGTTTAGAAAGAGTATTATTGCTGTTATTTTTCTTTTGCTTGGTTCCCTGCTTTGGGGGCAGACCTTTGATAACCTTCAGCTACTCAGGCGGGCCGGCCTTGATGAGGGAGAGATTGATAAGCTCATCGAGCTTAACGGAGCATATGATCTCGTGAAGCGGGAAGCGGTGGTAGAGCAGAATTTTTATAAGGCTCAGCTGGAACGTCTGCTTCTGAAGACGGATCCTGATATGGATGAAGTTGAGGAGGTTCTGAAGAACTCCTTAGAGTGGAAATTAAAGGAAACAATGGCAGATATCAGCCGGCGCGTAGAAATTCGTAAAATAATCGGAGAGGAAAAGTGGGTCCGTCTAATAAGGGCGATTTCGGAGATAAGACAGCGCAATGCGGAATCTCAGTGACAGAACTGACGAAGAGCTTATAGCTCTTATAATTGAGCAGGACAACAGGCAGGCTTTGACCTGCCTCATAAGCAGATATCGAAAAACCTGTCGCCGCGTTTTATACGGCCTGTGTTCCGGAAATATTAATCTTATGGATGATGCAGAACAGGAGATCTTCATCGCTCTTAAAAAGGCACTGTTGAAATTCCGCAGTGAGAGTTCTTTCTCTACCTTCTTCTATCGATTTGTCCGCAATAGAGGGCTTGATCTTGTGCGGAAACACCGAAGAAGGAGCCGTGAAATTTCAGTATCCGCATTTAAGGATTCGGATGGAGAACTGATTTCCAAAATAGCAGGTCCTGAAGAGCAGATGCTGCGTAAAGAAGAATTAATGGTCCTGTGGAATATTCTGGACAGTATGAAGGAAGAGGAGAGCACGATGATAATACTGAAAGATATCGAAGGTTTATCATTGCAGGAGATTAGTATGATTATGAATAAGCCTGTTGGCACGGTAAAATCAAGGCTGCATCGTGCCCGCAGGAAGGCAGTTTTATTGGGAAGAGAGGCGATCAAATGAAAAATAAGGTCTGCTCACAACTTGAAGTCCTTCAGGATTTCCTTGATGAGGAATCCTGCAGTGAAATGGGTCAGGCTCTCAGAGAGCATCTCTACGGTACACAGCCCTGCCTTGAATGCAGGAAATTTTACGATGAATATATAGAATTCAGAAACCTTCTCTCTGCGGCTGCTGATTCAGAAGTTCCGGATGTTGCCGTGATTAGCAGCAGGAAAACAGGCGGTAATCACCTTCGAACTGCATTATTTGTTTCGGCTGCCCTCATAACGATTCTGATAGGCAGTTTCTATGGTCTCCGTTCATATTTACGGTACAGGATTATCTCGGCGGACACGACGATGTATGTAAGCGGGCTGATAGAAGCGCCGCTGCTCGAAATATCAGATTATAAAAGTACAATTCCTGACGACTGGTTTGATTCACCATCACTGCTGGACTGACTTCCATCGGGGTTGATCTATGCCGTCTTTTGTCTGCAGGTTGTCCCGCGATGGATGAGTTTCGGTTCCAGCATTATTCTCTGAGGAAAGTTTTCATTGCCCTGGTTCTTAATTGCTATCTCATCAAGTAGAACATTTATCATTATTCTGCCAATGCTGTACTTCGGCTGCTTGATTGTAGTCAATTTGATTTGCGGAAGTCCGGCCATACCAATGTTGTCAAAACCTATTACACCTACATCTTTTCCGGGTTTCAGATTGTTCTCTTCAAGATATTTCAGCGTACCAAGTGCCATGAAATCATTACCGTTGAATATTGAATCGGTATCAGGATAGCTGTTAAAAAGCTCTCTGGCCAGAGAATAACCGCTTTCAATATCATATTTGTTACTGAAAATTCTATTTTCATCAAATTCAAGCCCGGAATCTCTAAAACCCTGAATAAAACCCTTACGGCGATATACGCCTGCGCTGGCATAGATCGGACCTTCAATTATCCCCGTTTTTCTATAACCGCAGTTAATTAGGTGTTTAGCGGCAATATATCCGCCCTTTTCATTATCAGTGCTAACAGAAGTGTAGTTTATATTTGTAGACCAGCTTTCATGCCCGATAACAGGCACCTGGATATCTTTAAATAATTTTTGATTTGAATCATCGACAGTTTTAATAATAAGACCGTCTACCTGTTTCTGTTGGATGGTATGGATATAATCTCTTTCTTTTTTGTTGCTCCAGTTGGATATACAGAGGAAGATATCATAATCATTGGCATTCGCAGTATCTATTATACCCGTTGCTATAGCACCAAAAACCGGGTTTATGATATCCGGAAGGATGACGCCGATTGTTTTAGTTGATCTGTTAACGAGGCCCCGTGCAATGCTGTTTGGTTTGTATCCCATTCCAGCGGCCGTTTTAATTACTAGTTTTCTGGTCTCTTCACTGACGCCCGGCTTATTGTTAAGCGCCCTCGAAACAGATGAGAAATTGATATCGAGTTCTTTTGCTATATCCTTTATCGTAGGCTGCATCACTACTCCTGTATTCGCTGATAGAAGCACAATATATGTTCAAAAAGAGCAAACGTTTGTTTTCGCTGTTTATTATTAAACCATATTTGTTGATCTAAGTCAAACAAATAAATATTTATCCTTTGTTCTTGGAATTCGACTTTATGGAAGTGAAATACTTGAATTAACCGTTGAAATCAAGTTTACAGCCGAATATAGCTCAAATTACATTATTATATTTGTTTTAAATGTAAGAAAGAATTTGACAAATTACTAAAAGAGATATAGGATTCATAATTAGAGAGAAAACGTTTGCTCTCGGTTTTGTTAAAAATTGCGCCACATAAACAAGGGCGCTGTTTAGGAGTTTTTATGGGTTTGGAAGAACAATATAAGATTAGACAAAAAGAAGGGTTTAAACCCGGCTATACCGAAATTGTATCAGAGAAGACTAATCCTGAGATGCTGATGAGCTTTGGAGTTATGAAGATCTTGAAAGGCGAGGACTTTTCGAATGATGAAAGCCTTGAGAGAGTATTTGTTCTCTTCCATGGTGAAGTTGAGCTCTCATGGAACGGGAATTGTGTAACTGTAAGCAGAGGGAACCTCTATGATGATGATCCCAGAACGCTTCATGTTCCAAAAAATATGAAGGTTAATATTAAATGCCTTTCAGAGGAAGCAGAGTTCTCAGTGCATAAAACAGAGAATGAAAAGGAGTTTGCTTCTAAATTATACGGCTCAGAAGAGCTTGTTAAAGAAGTCCGCGGTAAGGGGACGATGAACGAAACCGGCACACGACTCGTTAGAACAATAATTGATTACTCAATTGATCCGGATGCAAACTTTATGATTGGTGAAGATGTGCAGTATCCTGGCAAGTGGGCTGGTTTCCCGTCACATTCACATGCTCAGCCTGAAATCTATTTTTACCGATTCCTGCCGGAAAATGGCTTCGGACTATTGAAGCTTGGTGATGAAGGTGTATGTATTGAACAGGATGATACATGTATCATCCCGCCGACTCTTGTTCATCCTCAAGTAGGAGCTCCGGGATACGCTATGTATTTTCTCTGGGTTATAAGACATCTGCCGGGTAATCCATATATCAAGCCTGATTTTGAAGAACAGCATCTCTGGGCAGAACAGCCTGATGCAAAGATCTGGCCTGAGCGCTAGGAGGAATTATAAAAACACCACCTGTGTTTTTATAATTCTGAAGTTTGACAAGCTTTGCTTGCAAACATTCATGATATTTTCCCGCTATTTGCGGCGGGCAGCTTTTTAGGGGGAACTAAAAAGGGTATGGAGTTCAGCAAGAATAAAACTATCGATATAGTAGCACTCGGTCGTGCAGGCATTGATTTAAACGCAGAAAAAATGAATGTTTCTATGGAAGATAATATGACATTCAGAAAAACTGTCGGTGGATCGGCTGCAAATATTGCAGTTGCCTGTTCTATGCACGGCTTAAGCGTTGGCTTTATCGGCAGAGTATCCGATGATCAGCACGGAAGATACATCAGAACTTACTTTGACTCTAAAGGTATCAACACAGATAACCTAATTACAGATACCGACGGCTGTATGAACGGCCTGGCTTTCACTGAGATTAAATCTTCAAAAGACAGCAGCTTCATACTTTATCGTGACAATGTTGCCGATTTAAATCTCAGTGTAAAAGATATTGATGAAGAATATGTTAAGAAGACCCGGATTCTTGTGATTTCTGGTACAGCGCTTTCGACTAGTCCCTCGAGAGAGGCTGTTTTTGCAGCGCTTGAATATGCAGAAAAACATGGTACGAAGGTAATTCTTGATATTGATTATAGAAACTATACCTGGAAATCGGTTGAAGAGAGCGGAATATATCTGTCACTCGCAGCCGAGAAATGCGATATCATTGTCGGAACAAGAGAAGAGTTCGACATGCTGGAGATGTTCTCAATTCCGGGCAATAAGGATGATGCTCTGACAGCACGGAGGTGGTTTGATTTCAGAGCAGAGATTGTAATTGTAAAGCATGGTAAAGAAGGTTCATTTGCGTATACCGAAGAAGGCAGAATTGTAGAAGGGGCCGTCTTCCCCGTTACACCCCTTAAGACCATGGGGGCCGGTGACTCATATGCAGGTGGACTGATTTACGGACTGCTTACAGGAAAGACTATTGCTGAAGCAATGGAGATCGGAGCCGGTGCCGCCGCCATAGTTGTGCAGAAACCTGATTGTTCCGAATCAATGCCGAGCTACAGAGAAATACAGGCTTTTATAGCAGATTACAAAGCAGGAAAATAGAACAATGCTTGTAAATATGTCTGAATATGTAGCAGAGGCATCACGGACTGAGCGAATTGTACCGGGCTTTAATGTATTTGGTTATGAAGACGCCTATGCCGTTATAAGGGCGGCAGAACGATTTGGTGCACCTGTTATTCTGATGTCGAACAGCGATGCTGTGGAACATATGGAAATAAGCAGCAGTGTTGCTCTTTATAAATCACTTGCTGAATCAACAGAGATTCCTGTCTGTATTCATCTGGATCATGCCAAAACATTGGAACTGATTCAAAAAGCAATAAAAGCGGGTTATACATCAGTGATGTATGACGGTTCTGCTCTGCCGCTTGAGGAAAACATCGGGAATACTGTCAGGGTTCTTGATCTAGCGGCGAAGTTCAATGTTTCGGTTGAGGCCGAACTTGGTTCAATCCCATATACCGATAGAAATGCGGAGATTGAATCTATACTTACTACACCTGCTGAGGCAGGTGAATTTATAAAAAGAGCGCCGGTTGATGCGCTCGCCGTAGCTGTCGGTTCACTGCACAGAATGCAGGCACAAACCGCCAGACTGGATTTTAACAGAATCTCTGCGATTGAAAGCAGAGTGGATGTCCCTTTGGTAATTCACGGATTTACCGGCGTTGTCGATGAAGATGTGGAGAAACTGCTTCCGACCAAGGTGGGAAAGGTTAATATCGGAACAGCCCTGCGGCTGGCTTTCGGTAAAGCGATGAAAGCGGAAATAGCTTCAAACCCTGACGAATATGACAGGGTAAAACTATTTAAGAAACCAATGGATGCGGTACAGGCTGTCGCGGAGAATAAATACCGGCTGTTCGGCTGGGACCAAAAAGAATAGGAGGAATGCTTAAAATTCCTCCATGTATTTTAAGTATTTCGAAGTTTGCGTATGCAAACTTCATAATAGAACGCCGCCCTCCGTGGCGGGGAACCTTATAGGAGTTGTTATGAAAACAGTTAGACTTACAGTGTCACAGGCACTTGTTAAATTTTTAGACAATCAGTATCTGGATTTTGACGGCGAAGAAATTAAATTTGTTGATGGTGTAATCGGAATTTTCGGTCACGGAATTGTAGTTGGACTCGGAGAGGCCCTCGAAGACAAGAGTCATTCGCTGAAATTTATCCAGGGCAAGAGCGAACAGGGTATGGCTCATATTGCTATGGGTTTTGCCAAGCAGAAGAAGAGACGTCAGATTATGGCAGTTACAAGCTCAATCGGTCCCGGTGCCTTAAATATGGTTACTGCTGCCGGTACTGCAACCGCAAACAGAATCCCGGTTCTTTTTCTACCCGGAGACTCCTATGGAAACAGGCAGCCCGATCCTGTACTTCAGCAGATAGAAAACAGTTATGATCACAATATTACCGCTAATGATGCATTCAAACCGGTCAGCAAATACTGGGACAGAATTGTGCGCCCCGAACAGCTGATGACCGCGATGATTAACGCAATGCGCGTTCTTACAAATCCCGCGGAAACAGGAGCAGTAACAGTCTGTCTTCCTCAGGATGTACAGGGCGAAGCATACGATTATCCTGTAGAATT
>DMKD01000194.1 GCA_003454605.1 Spirochaeta sp.
AAGGCTGTAGAAATTTCCAGCCTCCCTGACGTTCAATCGGTTAATATTACCACCGGACGCTATGATTTAATGATAGAGGTTCTGGTCGATTCGAACAGGGGGCTGGTTCGGTTTCTTACGGAGCAGCTCTCCCAGGTGAAGGGAATATCTTCGACTGAAAGTTTTTTGATGCTGAAAGGCTACAATAAATATATCTAAAGATTGAAAAAGACTGGTTGTCTTTTTCAATCTTTCCGGAGTATTTTCATAGAAAATACTCCAGCCTTTTAATGATTAGGGAAGTCGAAAATTGATATTTTCGACTTCAAATCATTTTATTAACCAAAGAAATCTTTGATCTCATCAACTATTTTTGTGATGTGTCCTTCGCTCCAGTACGGATCAATTGTCAGGCATAGGATTTTATCCTGTGCTTTCTCACTTTCTGGGTAGTCGCCGCGACTATGGCCAAGGTGGGCGAATGATTTCTGTAGATGGATTGAGAGGGGGAAGGCAACGCTGCATTTGATGCCCCTACTCTGCAGGTCGTCAAGAAGTTCGTTCCTGCGGCTGGTGCGTATGGTGTAAAGGTTGTAATTGTGGCGGTATTCAGCGGCCTCGTGAGGAATTATGATGTCACCGATACCGTCAAGTTCCTTGCCGAGGACGGCTGCATGACGTCGAACGGATTCAATTTTATGTTCGAAGTATTTCAGCTGGGTCAGCAATACTGCCGCCTGAATAGTATCGAGTCTGCTTGAGCAGCCGATCTCATCATGATAGTAACGTTTACTGCTGCCGTGGTTGCGTAGCATCCGGATCTTTTCTGCAAAACCGTCGTCGTTAGTCGTGAGCATGCCGGCATCGCCGTAGGCACCAAGCGGCTTGGTATGAAAGAATGAGAAGGCTGCGAACATCGAGTCTCCGCCGACCATGCGGCTGGCAGCCGCGGTATTTTCAGAAGCCGGCAGCATGGACCCGAAGGCCTGACAGGCGTCTTCAATAACGGCAAGCCCGTGCCGACTACAGATTTGCTTTATTGCGTCCATGTCGGCGGGGTGGCCGTACATATGAACCGGCAGAACAGCCCTGGTTCGGGGTGTTATTGCCGCTTCAATTGCCGCGGGGCTGATATTGAATGTTTGCGGGTCGATATCGGCAAATACAGGGGTTGCTCCCTCAAGAGCAATTGCCTCGGCGTTTGATACAAAGCAGAAAGGTGAGGTGATTACCTCATCGCCGGAACTTATCCCAAGCGCTATGAGCGCAAAACGTACTGCATCGGTTCCCGAGTTCAGCCCGAAGCAGTGCTTTGCTCCAAGGTACTCGCAGCAGGCTTCTTCAAAGGAGTATACTTCGTGGCCGAGGACGAAATCGCCCCGATCGATTACGGTATTTACAGCTTCCTGAATTTCGGCTTTGAGGTTTTCTTCTGTCGGCAGATGACTGTGTTTCACAGGCTTAATTTATATCAGTATTTGATTAGGTGCAAGGTGTCGGCAGAAGGCTGTTCAACGACCCCATTGGGTAATTTCGGTTTAAGCAGATACATGTATTTAAAGGGATGTATGTCGAGGACATTGGGGTACCAGCCATGAAGAATGTCGGTATTGACTGCATTAAATGCAGGATAGTTTTCAACAGGCAGAACGAGGGCTCCGGCAAGGAGCAGCTTTTCTGCTTCAGCCATCAGCTTGTATCTGGCTTCGGTATCTTTTTCCTTAACAGCTTCTTTGAGCAGATTGTCATAGATGGGATCATTAAAACCCGAATCATTCAGGTTGCTTTCCGCGGTCCACATCTGAAGAAAGGTCAGAGGATCGGCATAATCGCCTATCCATGAGGTGGTTCCCATTGAATAACCGCTTTCTTTAAGGCTGTCAAAATATTCACCAGAGGGGTAAACTTTAATTTCAACATCTATATCGAGAAATTTCTCCCACTCCTGCTTCATGGTTGCGGCTATATACATGCTGTCGCGGCTTTCGGGTATTCTTATTTTTATTGTTCCTATCCCGCTTCCCTTAGTGTAGCCTGCTTTATGCAGCAGCTGAAGGGCCTGCCTCATGTCTCTCTCCTCTATTCCCTCAACATCACGATATCCGGGGATTGAGGGAACGAGGCTTGATGACGGCAGGAAAAAATTCTGCGGGCTTCTGATGCGATCCCAGGGTAAAATCAGACTCAAGCCCCTGCGGACGTCTGGATCGGCAAGTGCTGCATCATGAGTGGTAAAGTAAAAGTAAGTTGTACCAAACAGCGGGTTAGTTACAAGGTTTTCAGCTCTCTCAAGCTCGGCTATATATACCCCTGTCGGAGCCCAGTGTATCTCGCCGTTGTTGAACCCGGCGGTATTGGCCTCGGCGTCATTAGAAAATTGCAGGTGAATTTCGGATAATTTCACTTTTTTTGAATCCCAGTACAGGATGTTTTTTTTAAATACTGCAAGTTCATCAGTCTTTGAATAGAGGTAGAATGGACCGTTTCCTACTGCGGAGGTTCCTTCCTTCCATTTGCCCTCTTCAATATTCAGCGGATTGACCGGCGAGAATGAGTGGTGACAGAGAACCTTGAGAAAATACTCTGCTGCCTCTTTCAATTTTATTTCAAGAACCAGCGGGGTTATCACCTTGATGCCCACCTCTGTTTTATCTGTCAGATTGCCGCTTCTGTAGTCATACGCACCTTCTATTATGTCGAGCATGAACGAGTATTCTGCATCCTCATCCGGATCAAGCAGTCTGAACCAGGCGTCACTGAAATCCCATGCTGTCACAGTCTCGCCGTTCCAGTATTTTCCTTCAGGCCTCAGGAAAAATGTATAGGTGAGGCCGTCTGATGAAATCACCCAATGCGATGCCGCGGCCGGCAGCGGTTCGAGGGTTAGCGGATGGGGGCTTACGAGTCCTTCGTATACTGCTGAGTAAATTTGCGCCTCGGTTGTGGTGTAGGAGTGGGCGGGATCTAGTTGAAAATCTCCTGATAAATAGTTCACCAGGAGCGTATTGTTTTCTGAAGGTGTCGCCGCTAATACGGCTGCTGATAAAAGAAGGCCGAGGATGATTGTAAGCATCCTGATCAAAGCGTTTTTCAAATCTGTACCTAAAGAATGTGCTGGAGGAAGGTCTTGGTTCTCTCCTCTTTCGGGCTATCGAAGACTTCAGCCGGGGTTCCTGTCTCGATAATTTCGCCCTCATCCATGAAGACAACCTTGTCGGCGGCGGCCTTCGCAAAACCCATCTCATGTGAAACAACCATCATAGTCATTCCTTCTTTTGCAAGATCGAGCATTACATCGAGTACTTCCTTGATCATTTCCGGATCAAGGGCTGATGTAGGTTCGTCAAAAAGCATGACTCTGGGGTTCATCGCAAGCGCCCGGGCAATTGCCACACGCTGTTGCTGGCCGCCTGAAAGCTGGCCCGGATAAGATTTTTCTTTATCAGAAAGTCCAACCCGTTCAAGAAGTTGCTTCCCGATTTTTTCAGCTTCTTCACTAGATGTATGCTTAACCGTTGTCAGCGCAAGAGTTATATTTTTTAGCGCAGTAAGATGGCTGAAAAGGTTGAAGCTCTGGAAAACCATTCCAACCTCTTCACGAATCTTCCTGATATCTGACTTGGGATCAGTTACACAGTCATCATCAACCCAGATATCGCCGGAAGAGAGGGTTTCAAGTTTGTTCACGCAGCGAAGCATGGTGCTCTTGCCGCTTCCTGAAGGTCCAATTACAAGAACAACTTCGCCGGCGCCAATATTGAGATTTGCATTCTTTAGCGCCTCTACTTTCCCGTAATTTTTACTTGCGTCTTTAATCTGTATTCTATACTCTGCCATTTATCTTCAACCTCTTTTCCATGTATGCAACAATTCTTGAGAGAAACAGAGTGATTACAAGATAGATCAATGCGACTATCGTATAGGTTTCAAAATACATGAATGTTGTTGACGCATATTCACGTCCGCGTCTGAGAAGGTCTGATACCGCAAGGATAGAAACTAGTGATGAATCTTTAAGCAGTGCGATAAACTCATTTCCGACCGGCGGAAGAATTATCTTGAATGTTTGAGGGATGATCACCTTCCATATCGCCTGGCTTCGTGTCATTCCGAGAGCAAGGGCTGCTTCCATCTGTCCCTGAGGTACACCCTGAATACCGGCACGGAAGATTTCTCCCATGTAGGCGCCGTAGCAGAATGTCATCGCGATGATTGCAGATGTCATTCGAGGCAGCTGGACTAACTTTCCGAGAGCATAGTAGATGTAGAACAGCTGCACCAGAAGCGGTATACCGCGCACAACCTCAACATAGATTGTTGCGATTCTGTTAATTATCTTTACTCTTGATAATCGTCCGAGCCCTGCGAAAAGCCCCACAACGAGGGCGAAGATAATTGACAGAACAGTAACCTGGAATGTTTTTGCTACACCGTCAGGGATGAATAATAGTATCTCCTTGTAAGGATCAGGAGATACTATTGGTAAAATGATAAGTATGATGAGCGCACCGAAGAAAGAAATATTCCAGGCGGAGAAGATTGACTTCTCCGCACTGTCGGGGATTAATGCCCCGTCGGTGACTTCGATACGAGCTTCTTTATCTATCTCAGCCACTTATCTTCCAGGTCTTTATCGATTCCCTTATCCTGAACGGCTTTTACACCCTTGTTGATAAGATCGAGAAGTTCTGTGTTGCCTTTCGTAACTGCAATACCGTAGTATTCATCAGTGAAAGAATCGCCGACGATCATCAGTTTGTCTTTGTAGGTATCGTTCTGAAGAACGAAGTCAGCTGCAATCGGAGTATCAGCAACTACGCCCTCGATTCTACCGTTTGCAAGATCTTCAATAGCAAACCCGAGTTCATCGTAAGTCTTAAGGGTTGCATCTGAATTATCAATTTCGATAGCACCGGTAGTACCAATCTGTGCACCTACCTCTTTACCGTTAAGATCGGCAAGTGTTTTAGCTGAACTTGAAGAAGGGACAATAAGAACCTGTCCTGCATTGATATAGGGGAGAGAGAAATCCATTGTTTTCTTTCTATCCTCGGTTATTGTTACTGATGATATAACTGCATCGCTTTCACCGTTGGCGAGGCTTGCAAAGATTCCATCCCATGCTGTGTTTCTGATTTCAATCTCGATGCCGGCTTCTTTTGCTACTGCATTGATGAAATCAATATCGTATCCTACGATTTCTTTGTCTGTATTAACAAATTCCATTGGCGGCCATGTACAGTCTGAAGCAATAACGAC
>DMKD01000355.1 GCA_003454605.1 Spirochaeta sp.
TTTGCAGGATTGCCTTTTGCGGATAAAAGTTTTGATGTCGTTTGTGCTTCATTCGTTGTACATGGTTTTCACAAGAAGTTCAGAAAAAAAATGTACGCAGAATCCAGTAGAATCGCTAAATCAAAGGTGATTTATCATGATTATGGGAAGGGTCTGCCGTCAATCCCCGTACTTCTGATTGAATTGCTTGAAATGATAGTAGGCGGTGACTATTTAAATTTCAGGAAAAACGGTTTAAAAGAGATGAAAGAAAATTTCAAAACTGTTATTGAAAAAAAAATTAATCCCTCTTTATCCTGGTATATCTGTGAAATCTGAACAAGACTGCGTCACTGGACAGCGATGGAAGGGCTTTTAATATTACTATTGAAATTTACTCCTAAAAATGCGATAAATAGATATAAAATTATCGGAGAGATGAAATGAGAAAGTATAATTTTTTTGCCGGTCCATCAACCCTGCCTGTTGAGGTCCTGGAAGAGTTAAAAGAAAACATGGTCGATTACAAGGGCATGGGAATGTCGTTGATCGAAACTAGCCACAGAAGCAAAGAATATGATGAAGTACATAATGATGCTGTAGGCCTCGTTAAAGAACTTCTCGGCCTTCCCGACAACTACAAGGTAATTTTTCTCGGCGGCGGCGCAACCCTTCAGTTCACAATGGTTCCTTCGAACCTTATGATTGGTTCAAGAACTGCTGATTATACTCTTACCGGCTCATGGGCAAAGAAAGCCTATGACGATGCGGCAAAACTAGGAAATGCTGTTGTCGCTTATGACGGCAAAGAAAACAAATATACTGAACTGCCCTCAAACGTAAGCTTGAGTGAAGATTCATCATATCTGCATATAACTTCAAATGAGACGATCGGAGGACTTCAGTGGAAGAACTTCCCTGACACTGGTGATGTTCCTCTGGTAGCTGATATGTCCAGTGATATTTTATCACGTCCGCTTCCTGTTGAGAAATTCGGTATGATCTATGCAGGAGCCCAGAAGAACCTCGGCCCCGCAGGTGCGACCCTGGCTATTATCCGTGATGATCTGCTTGAACGAAGCTCAGATGATCTTACAGCATATCTTAACTATTCTATCCATGCTGATAAAAACTCGCTTTACAACACACCTCCAGTATTCAGCATCTATGCTGTGATGCTTGTTCTTAAAAGGCTTAAGGCTCTAGGCGGTCTTGATGTTGTAGAGAAGATGAACCGTGAGAAAGCAGATTTAATCTATAACGTTATTGATTCAAGTAAGGGTTTTTATAAATGCCCCGTACAGAGAGAAAACCGATCTTTGATGAACATTGTTTTCACTATGGAAAATGAGGATTTCGAGAAAGATTTTGTCTCAAAAGCCTCGGCTATAGGAATGGTCGGATTAAAAGGTCATAGAAGTGTTGGCGGATGCCGCGCTTCAGTGTATAATTCTATGCCTATAGAAGGTGCCAAGGCACTGGCAGATTTTATGAAGGATTTTGCAGCCGGAAAATGAAGTTTGATGAGATAAACCTCCAGATTATTAAACACCTCCAGGACGGAAGAAAGTCATTTAAGATTATCGCGGATGAACTGTCCGTCACTGAAAACACTGTAAGGGCAAGAGTAAACCGTCTTGTTGAAGAGGGTGTTCTTAATATAAGCGGACTGGTGAACCCCGAGAATATCCCGGGACATCAGACTGCGATCATCGGTGTTAAGATAAAGAACATGCGTCTTGTCGAAAAAGGTGAAGAGTTCAGTAAACTCAACGGGGTTATTTCGGTAGCGGTTGTTACCGGCCGCTATGATCTAATTGTCCAGGTCCTTCTGAGTGATGAGTGCAGTCTTCTGGAATTCTATACAAATGAGGTTACAAAGATAGATGATGTACAGGATGTCGAGACATTCATCGTATATAAGGGTTACAATATAAACGTTCCATACATACTATAAACTGGAGAAGTATCATGGCGAATCTTAAAACAAAATATATGGGAATAGAGCTTGAGTCACCTGTAATAGCAGCGAGCTCAGGTTTGACAGCCTCAGTTGACAAGGTTAAGGAATTTGAGCAGGCAGGAGCCGGAGCGGTTGTATTAAAATCGCTGTTTGAAGAGCAGATTCTGTATGACAGCAATAAAATGACTGAAGATTATAATTCAGAAGTTCATGCTGATGCGCTTGATTTTTTCAATGGGATGAGCAGCAGCTTTTTTCTTGATGAATACTTAACACTCGTTGAAAATTGTAAAAAAGCGGTTAACATTCCGGTTATTGCCAGTGTTAACTGTGTATCTGACGGTGCATGGCTGAAATATGCAAAGCGCTTTGAGAATGTCGGTGCCGATGCATTGGAACTTAATGCATTTACAATGCCTGTTAATAAGAAAATGAGCAGTGAAGACTACGAAAAGACTTATTACCGGCTAGCCGAAGGTATCAAGAAGGCCGTTAATATTCCTGTTGCCTTAAAACTCAGTCCTCACTTTACAAGTCTTGCGAGGGTTCTTGAGAATTTCGCTGATATCGGCATTGAGGGTCTTGTTCTATTTAACAGATTTTACCGACCCGACATTGATATCAAAAAGGTGAAAATGTCGCATGCCCCAATTCTAAGTGCTGCTGAAGAGATGTCTCTGACCCTTCAGTGGATTGCTCTGCTGTCCGGGGAGATTGAATGTGATTTTGCGGCTACCACCGGTGTCCATGATTCAGAAGGCGTGATTAAACAGCTTCTTGCAGGAGCGAAGGCTGTACAGATCTGTTCAGCAGTATATAAAAACGGAAGCAGTGTTTTTGCTAAGATGAATAATGAAATTGCCGACTGGATGCGTGAGAAGGGTTTTTTCTCAATTGCGGATTTTAACGGCAAGCTCTGTCAGGAAGAAAGTGAAAATCCTGAGGTCTATGAACGTACTCAGTACATGAAGGCAGCAGTCGGTATAAGTTAATGAGTCTCAGTGTTTTTGAATTACTGATGCTGGTATGTTTCGGGGCTGCATGGCCCCTGAACATTTATAAATCTATCAAATCAAAATCCACCAAAGGTAAAAGTTTAATTTTTCTCTTCGTAATAAATGCAGGCTATATTTGCGGTATTATCCATAAGATTGTTTATAGTTTTGACGGTGTCATATTTTTATATATTCTGAATTTTTTAATGGTGACTGTTGATATCTTACTCTTTTTTCGTAACAGAAAGTTTGAAAATGCCGCTCTCCCTGCGTAACCCATGATTCCCATTTCTGAATTGCAGTCCTTTGAAAGTTCTGGTAAACTTACCTTCCAGGAGGGATAAATGAATATTGCAGTTATAGGAATGGGTGGTATTGGCGGATACTTCGGGGGTAAACTTTCACAGCTTTTGAATGTGCATCAGGAAATCAATCTATTTTATATTGCGCGCGGCAGCCATCTTGATGAGATAAAAAAGAATGGCCTGGAGCTCGAATACAATGATAAGAGAATTGTGTGCAGACCGCGCCTAGCTACAGACGATTTTAAAGCTTTGCCTGAGCTGGATTATATTCTTATTTCGGTCAAAAGTTATGAACTTGAAAATGTGCTTAAACAACTTAAACCTTTAATTAATTCTGATACTGTAATGATCCCGCTTCTTAACGGAGCCGATATTCATGAACGGGTCAGGAAAGTTATCAAGACAGGTATTATTCTGCCTGCATGCGTATATATAATTTCTTTTATTGAAAAACCGGGTAAGGTAAAACGAACCAGCGCCTCTGGCGTTATTCATCTCGGAAGTGAAAACTCTGAAAATAAAAAAGAAAAAGCAGCGGCTGAAGGAATATTGAAATTATTTGATGAAGCGGAAATAGAATATAATTGGCACGAGGATCCAAGAGTGGAAATCTGGAGAAAATTTTTGTTTATTGCGTCTTTTGCTCTTGTAACCGCAGACTATAATGCGACCTTTGGCGAAGTAATGGAATCTGATGAAATGAGTTCAATGGTAAAAGATATAATGTCTGAAATAAAAACTATTGCTGACGCAAGGAATATTGATCTTCCGGACGATGTTTGTGAAAAAGCACATGCATTGGGACATAAATTCGCGTTTGATTCAACCACCTCTTTTCAGCGTGACTATAGAATACAGGGCAAACCTGATGAACGGGATATTTTCGGTGCCGCAATTATTCGGATGGGAGCTGAACATGCTGTCTCAACCTCTGAAACAGAGAAGATTTATCGCCGGATAGAAAAGAATAAACCCTTATAAAAAATGAGCGGATTTCTAGATTATTATAAACTGTTGCAGGTATCTGCTGATGCCTCTGCAGATGAGATAAAGGCCGGTTTCAGAAAATTAGCTCATGAATATCATCCGGATAAAAACATTGGAAATCCCGACGCCGAGATTAGATTCCGCCTGATTCTTGAAGCCTATAATGCTCTGTCATCATCGCAGGGCCGTGCTGATTATGATAATTATCTGCGTACAAGTTCGGTGGTAAAAAAACAGCATACAGTAAGGCCGTGTAGGATTGATGCTGATGCTATAATTGAAAATATTAAAAGCCAGCTCAATTTTATTCTCTGGGAGATAGAAGATATCATTTCCGATAAAGAGATAGAGCTTCAGAATATCAAAATTAATGGATACACGGCGGAGAACAGATTGACCTTCATCCTTTCATTCTTTGATAAATGGATTCTTCATCCGGTCGGAATGGGGGATTATTTTTATACGGCAAGGAAACTTGATGTTAAAACAAAGTATAATCCCCTCGATAACGAACTGAACCGCGCTCATAAACCTTATGTTGATTTGGAGGATTATTTCTTTCAGATTAGAAGGCGTTTTGACAGATTTCTGAATAAGTTCGCTAAAAATGATTTGCAGCATAAAATACAGGGTGTCGATATCACCATGCTTGATTGTATCTTTGAAGCAGTGAATCTTTCCTTTCATTATCTGGGTAATATTAATATAGCCGGAAAGGGAGAAAATTTGAATTTCTCACCATATGTATTCTCAAAAACTGTATTTGATGACGACCATATTATAAATAAGGTAGGATATAATAAATGATATTTAGAAAAACTATAGAAACTGATCTCGAAGAAATAATGCGGGTTCACAGGGAAGTTTTCAGAGAGGATGATGAGGCGGAACTGACTGCCGCCCTGTTGAAAGATCTGTCAGCCGCTCCGGTACTTTCGCTTATAGCCGTTGAAGATGACATTTCTGCAGGACATATTCTGTTTACAAGGATAATACTTACCGGTTCTGGGAAGGCTGTATCCGGCTATATTCTTGCACCCCTTGCCGTAGTCCCCGAACAACAGGACAGAGGAATCGGCGGCAGATTAATTCGTAAAGGTCTGGAATTACTCGAAGATGACGGTGTAGAGCTGGTTTTTGTGCTCGGACATCCGGGATACTATTCAAAACACGGTTTTATCCCTGCGGGGCGGCATGGTCTTGATGTGCCGATGTCATGATGGCTGAAAAATACAGGAGAGAGTAGTATGATGAAAATAATCGGCAGGCTGATTGCAGTAGTGGTCTCTTTGATTTTTCTTTTTTCATGTGGTTCATTTAACTCTGATATTGATTATAAAGATGAGATGCGTAAGTTTGTCATTGAAATCAGTGAATTCGCCCGAACCGCCGACTCAGAGTTCATTGTAATACCGCAAAACGGAATTGAACTCATAACCATCGACGGTGAAGAGACTGCTGAGACCGATGAGGCTTATATGGATGCAATCGACGGTAACGGTCAGGAGGACCTGTTCTATGGATATAATGCTGATGACGAGTCCACAGCAGCATCCGAGCGCAGCTATCTCCAGGCTTTCCTTAATAAATCGAAAGCCGGCGGGAATGTGATTCTTGTCACTGATTACTGTTCAACGACGGCTAATGTCGATGATTCATATCTTTTAAATAAGAATGCAGGCTATATCTCCTTTGCCGCTGAACATCGCGAGCTTGATAATATACCCGGTTATCCGAATCCGCTTCATTCTGAAAATGCAGAAACTATTACATCACTTGATGAAATTGAAAACTTTCTGTATCTGATAAACCCCGAAAATTACAGTACGAAAGCAACCTTTATCAGCGCAGTTACATCAACTAATTATGACTTGATAATCATGGATCTGTTTTTTACCGATGGAAGTCAATTCACTTCCGCAGAGACGGCCCAGTTGAGAATGAAGGCAAACGGAGGTAAAAGATTAGTCATCTGCTATATGTCCATAGGAGAAGCTGAAGATTATCGGTATTACTGGAATGCAGATTGGAACATAATAAAACCTGACTGGATTGAGAAAGAGAATCCGTATTGGGCAGGTAATTACAAAGTCAGATACTGGGATGAGGACTGGAAGGATATCATCTACGGAAATGAAAATTCGTATACAAACTCGATACTCGATGCAGGATTTGACGGTGTCTATCTGGATATCATCGATGCTTTTGAGTATTTTGAATAAGAAAAAAGCCGAAAGTAGACTGCTACAAGCAGACTGCTACAAGCAGTAGACTGCTTTCGGCTGATTATTTTTTCTAATTCTGAACTTCGGTTCTATACAAACTTCTCTCTGATTTTGGAGCTTACGAAGTCGAGGATCGCAACAGTAATTGCAATGAACCATACTGCAATACCTGCAGACTTGTAATCAAGCAGCCTGATATACTGGACAAGCAGGAAGCCTATACCACCACCTCCGACCATACCGATAACTGTGGACATTCGTACGTTGATATCCCATCGGTATATTGTGAAGGACACGAAGGGCGGAATCATCTGCGGCACAACCGCAAACATAATAGTCTGCAGCCTGTTGGCACCGGTGGCCTGAATCGCTTCGATCGGACCGGGATCGATGCTTTCGATTGATTCTGAATACAGTTTACCGAGGGCGGCAATCGTATGGATTGTGAGCGCGATAATGCCCGCGAAGGGTCCAAGACCTACCCATACTACGGCGATCAGTGCCCAGATCATCGGTTCAATCGATCGGGTGATATTGAATATCGTTCTGATAACGTAATAGATGGTGACTGTGACCCATGAACCCGACATCAGGTTACGGGCCGCTAGAAAGCTCAGCGGTATCGCTAGAATTATACCGAAAAAGGTTGCCATCATTCCCATGAAGATTGTTTCAAGCATAAGTACAATTGTAAGCCGCAGAGGTTCGCTTGCCTTCACAGGCCCGACCTCCGAGGTCTGCCTTGCCTGTACACGATGGATCTGCTGGCCTACGGCGCTCGGCGGCGTAAGCCGGTAGGGGATTACAAGATCGAAGGTGAATCCTCCGTCGCCGTCCGTGACAAGGCTGACATATTCGCCGTCCTGTCGGGGTCTGAACTCATTTCCGATAGAGTCCTCCCAGTAGATTTCGGTGAGGGTATCCGGTTCGAAGCCGCTGCCCTCAAGGTGAATAATATCACCAAGAACCATATTGTTCTTTTCATCAAGCGTTGACATCTTGCCGAAGGTCGGGGTCGATTTAATATAGGGTTCACCTTCAATATATTCAGGGATTGCGGGCGGATTGGCTGTGTCGTCAACAAGTATTGCAGCCTCGGCAGTAACCGATGAAGTATCCCTGGTTACAGCGGCCTCCCAGGGCCATAGGATTCTTGAAAGCGGTGGCCATGCTTCAGGGAATTCCCGAATCATCTTGCCTAGGTTTATTTCACTTATCTGCCAGCCCAGGGAGAAAAACATGATGAGTACGAGGACGAATATACCTAGACCCTTCTCATTTTTACCGCCTGCAGTTTTATAGGCATCATAGATTATCCAGATCCAGAGAGCTATAACTGCAGCACATATGAACACTATAAAAAAAGGTTCGCGGCTGAAAGATTTAACGAATTTTGCCTGAAGACCTATCTCCCTGTGTGCAATTACCTGAAGGCGCCATATAAAAAGTCCGATGATACTGACAAAAGAGAACAGCAGAAACAGACCGCGGCGGATTCTGAAGGAAAGAAGCTGACCGAGTCCCGGAACAATCAGGGAAAGCACTGCTGAAACTGCGGGCGGCAGTAGTGGTTTTTTTGTAACTTTATAAGGATTACTCATCTGCTCCTCCGCTTATTGAACCGGCATTAACCCTGACCGCTTCTTTGCCGTAGATTTCCTTGAATTCGTCATCAGTCATCTTCCTGATGTCGGCATTGCTGCCTTCATATACAAGGTTTCCGTCCCGCAGACCAATTACCCTTGATGAATACTGCTGGACGAGGTCGAGATAGTGAAGACTGCACATGATTGTGATATCACGCTGTTTATTGATGTCTTCGAGGTAACCGAGTATGGAATGCGCTAATACAGGGTCGAGACTTGCAACCGGTTCGTCGGCAAGAATCATGCTGGGATCCTGCATCAGGGCCCTGGCGATGCCTACACGCTGCTGCTGGCCCCCTGAGAGCTCGTCAGCACGTTTTGCGGCCTGGTCTGTTATCCCAACCATTTCGAGGGCGTCATACGCCCGTTTCCGG
Organism: Spirochaeta sp.; assembly: GCA_003454605.1. GTDB lineage: Bacteria > Spirochaetota > Spirochaetia > UBA9216 > UBA9216 > Thalassospirochaeta. Next base: position 8,475 of record DMKD01000355.1, read on the forward strand.
TCTTCTGAAGGGAAATGATGGAGAATACTGGACCAGGGGCTTACATATCCAAGCCTACCGGACAGTACATTTGTAATTACACTCGAACGTTTTACCAGATTAAAATGCTGAAAGATCATGCCAATCTGACGCCTGACTTCTCTGAGAGATCTGCCGTCAGCCTTCGCAATATCCTTCCCATTCCAGAGAATCTCTCCCTCGGTAGGTTCAATGAGTCTGTTTATACATCTGAGCAGGGTAGATTTTCCGGAACCCGATAAGCCGATTATTACAAGAAATTCGCCGTCTTCAACCTTGAAGCTGACATTCTTGAGGGCTTTTGTTCCATCATCGTATATCTTGGTTAGATTACGGATTTCAAGCATTGCGCCTCCAAAAAAAAGGACTGAACGATTGAACAGTCCCGTATTTATTTAGTTCATGGATGTTTAAAGATTTCCCTCAATGGGAAATCTTTAAACTCCTAAGCGAAATAACCAGGTCCGCGCGGACATGGTTATTTCGATCATTTATTGAGATCATCGATGCTCAGACCTGCTGCCTGGAGTACCTGTCTGAACGGATCATAGAAATCATCACCGTGTCTTTCAAGTTCGTTCCACTGATAAGCAGTCTTGAGAGCGTCTTTTCCCTCATCGGTTGCAGCAATTACAAGAAGTGCGTCAACAATCTGAGCCTTAACATCAGCGTCGAGACCGGGGATAAACTGTACGCCGTCGTTCGGAATGTTTTCAGTTACTGCAATCACAACAACTTTTTCCATTACATCGGGGTAATCTTCTTCAATTCTTGTTCTGGCATCGACATATGATGCACCTGCATCAACGTCACCATTGTAGATTGCAGCAACAACACCGTCATGGCTTCCCGCATCAACTACACCTGCAAGGCCTGTATCAGGATCAACACCCGCGCCGCGCATTGTAAGCATCGGAATTATCCAGCCGCTGGTTGAAAGCGGGTCGGGACGACCGAATGTTTTACCGTTCAGCTCAGAAACTGATGAGATGCCGCTGTCGGCTCGAACCATAATCTGACCATTGTAGGTTGGGCTTCCGTAACGAACAGATACAAGTTCTGCTTTTGCTACGCCGCGTTCTGCAGCCATTACATATGCGAAGGTTGCGAGTGATGCCATATGAGCCTCGGGAGGATCACTGGACATTGCCTCGATTACACCTGCATATTCAGTAGCAACATTTGTCTCGAAGAAGAGACCGGTTTCATCATGAAGCATGTCAGCAACAGCCTGAGCACCTGCAGCAACACGTTCCATTTCTCCAGACGGAACAAATGACCAGATGATGGGGTTTTCTTCGCTTCCAAGGGGTACCTCAGTCTGACCGCTGGCAAAAGCAAATCCAGACAGAATGATCGTGAGCAGAAGTGTGAGTGAAAAAATCTTTTTCATAAATGCCTCCGTTAATATTTTTAACTATCTATTATATGCCCGCCTTTACGAATGTGCAATCTGATAAAGAAAAAATTAAGAAAAAATCATGCTTACCAACAGTAGCTATACTTCCCCTGCGGACTTGCGCGAGGGTAGTGAATAGGATATTATCAGGATATGGGATTAACTGAAGAAGAACTTAAAGAGTTTGAAGATATACGGCCTTATAATGATGATGAGTACAAACTGGTTACCAAGAGGCTTTCAAATAATAAATATCTGCAGAGTTTTATCCGAACTTTAAGATGGCCGAACTGTCCGAAGATCCTGATACCGCCGGCCGAAATATTAATCGGCCAGTTTGTACGTAAACAGATCAGACAAAACGATACCATCGCCGAGTTTCAGCGCGATCTTATCATCAACCGCTTAGTTCAGTGGGTTGTGGATAAAACTACCGACGGAGTCAGCTGTACAGGCCTTGATGAACTGGATATGGAGAATGAGTCATATCTGTTTATATCCAACCACCGCGACATCGTACTTGATGCCGGATTTATAAATTATTTCATGATCAAGTATGGATATCCAACAACACAGATTGCATTCGGTGATAATCTCTTAATAAATGAATTTGTAGGAGATCTGATAAGGATAAACCGATCATTTATCGTGAAGAGGGATCTCCCTCCCCGCGAACAAATCAAGGCATCTATCACATTGTCGAAATATATTAATCATGTAATAGATTTGGGCGAATGTATATGGATTGCTCAGAAGGAAGGCCGCTCCAAGGACGGGGCAGATCAGACAAATCCTGCAGTTATAAAGATGATTTACCTATCTCAGCGAAAGAGTGAACTTGCTTTTTCTGATTTTATCAATAAATGCCGTATTGTGCCCGTATCGATCTCTTATGAACTCGATCCCTGCGATACTCTCAAGGGTTGGGAAATGTATAGAAGAGAAACAAGAGACGTAGGAGCGAAAACACAGACTATGGATCTTGTAAGTATGTGGGCCGGAATGAAGGGTCAGAAGGGCCGTGTGAATGTTAATTTCGGAAAACCTCTGACCGGAACATTTGAAAATGATAAGGACGTTGCCAAGGTCCTCGATCATGAAATACACCGCGGATACAAGCTCTGGCCCAGTAATTACATCTCTTTTGACGAGATAAATAAGAGTGAGAAATATAAAGACCGATATTCTGAAGAAGAAAGGCAGGAATTCCTGAGTAGATACCATAAGCTTGGCGAACCTGTGATGCAGAAGGTCCTCGGTGCTTATGCGAGACCTGTCCTGAATCAGGAAGAAGCTGTTTTCACCGACGATTGATGAAGAAAACCGTTTTTGCTATATTTTTTGCCACGGCTGTCTTTTTGAGCTGCGGTAATACTCCCCCCGAGCTGAAACAGATCTACAGTGAAATTAATTTTCTCAATATACCGGGATCTGAAAATGTAAGATCGGAAATGCTCGTTCTCGTGAATGCAGATGATGAAGACGGTGATGATGATATCACCGGAATTCATATTATCAATGATTCGGAACAGATGAGCTGGGATCTGGACAGCAGCATCTGGAAAACCAGGGACAGCCGCGGTATGAAGTGGACCGGTTCTCAGCGTTTGACGACTGTCGACGGCAGTATGCCGAAGGCCGGTGAATACCGGGTGCTTGTGGTTGACAGGGCCGGGGAAAGGGTGGAGGAATCAGTTTTCTTCCCGCTGATTAAGAATCCGCCGTCTCCCGCAGATTTCGCTGAACTTATTTTTCAGGATGAGCAGGCTATTGAACTGAAGAGCCCGCAGGAACGGAACATCATTTCCTTTTATGATTCGGAAGGAAAACTTCTGGGTGCATACGCCGCCACTCCGGGGCTGATAAGGATCAATAAACTTCGCGACGGTTCGGCAGTAGCGGAAAAGTATAGTACTGTGAAGGTCTCTTATTACAGCAACTTAATCGGGGCGGGGCTGATCAGCGGTTTTTATGAAAAACCATAATTAATTTTTAGATATGGGGACTATGTTAAAAAGTCTTATATACTTTTTAACATAGTCTGTAGTTTTTCCTTACCGATAAGGTTGACCGGACGGCTTTCAGAGAACTCACGCGCCTTTCTTGAAAATCCCGAGCTTGTGACTATCATACCACGGCCGATCGAAGACTTCTTCATGGATTCATGGATGGCACGGGCCTGTGTTTCCTGGACCAGTTCCGGTACCCGCAGATACCATATCATCAGCGGAAGTTTTTTCGCTCCGCGCCACTTTGTCTCCGAATCTACTGCAATTATCTGGCAGCCGTTTTGAACCTCGGTTATATCTCTGATACTCATGCTCATCGTGCCGGTGAGTTTCTTGCATAATTCTATATATTCATTGCGGCCCGCAGTGAGGTAATCCTTCATCATATCATCGGTTCGCAGATCCTGATATTGACTCAGTTTCTCGCCGACATCCTTGAAGGTTGGTTTCTTGGCGTAAACTTGCTCCCACTGTTCAATGGCTTTGTCTATATCGCGTTGCTGTTCATAACAATGTGCGAGAAAGTATCTGGCAAACAGGATCTCCTGTCCCTGATTTTCCGAATTGCTGATAGTGCGCTCAAGCTCTGTAATTGCCCGTTCAAAATTTTTAACGTTTATATAGCATATTCCGCGTTCAAGCAGTGATTTGAGTTTCAGATCGGGATCGCGCTGTGACTTCTCAAATGCATTCAGGGCTCCGGCAAAATCTTTCTTGTCTTTAAGTATTTTACCGATATAGAAGTTCGCCTTATAGTTTTCAGGATTATACCGAAGCGCAAGATCAAGTTCCAGCTTAGCCTCTCCCTGGCGCTTATTGCGGTAGAAGATGCTGCCGAGTTTGAAATGAGCATCAGTATGTTGAGGATTAAGCTCTATTGTCTTCTTAAAATGCTGAACAGCACTGTCTGTTTTATTTCTGTACTCAAAAAGTGAGCCTGCCTGATAATACCATTCCGGCTGGTCAGGTTCGAGTCTTATAAGCAGGAGGTACTCTTTAAGAGCCTCTTCAGGTTGATTAAAATCATTATAGAGACCGGCTATTGTTTTTCTGAAATCAACTTCCTTCAAAAGCCCGGAAAAATCACCGTATTCGTTGATTTTTTTCATTTCCATCAATGCCAGTTCTGATTTATGATCCCCAAGATAGGAGAGGCCGAGAAGGTAGTGAAGTTCGTAATTTCTGGGTTCATTAGCTATAAGCTGTTTGGCCTGCTTGATTGCCGCGCTGTATTTACCCTGCTTGTAGAGATCCTGAATACCTGCTACCTTTCTAGGGGCAAGAACTGATCTGAGGATAAATATAAGTGTAACGAGGGCTGCGGTGCCGACGATAATAATAACAAGAACTACTGGTGCCATAGATACTCCAGTTCAAGATTAATCTGTAATCAACCGAGTGTCAAATACTATGCCGTAAAAAATGGGGTTTGTATGAAAAAAAACTGGTTAATCCTTATAGCCTGTATCTTTATAGGCAGACTTGGTGCTGAAAGCGTGTTTGAACAGGGAGAAAACCTTCTTCTTAACAATCAGTTGACTGAAGCCGCGATGATGTTTGAAGCCTCGCTTGAGGAAGATAGAACCAACGCCGATGCTTATCTCTATCTCGGATATATATATGAAGTGAAGCAGAATTACGATGCTGCAATAGGTATACTGACACTGGGGGCGGAACAGGCAAGCGGAAAGGCTGAGCAGATATATTTCAATCTCGGAAACAATTATTTCAAGGCGGTTAACTATGAAAATGCTGCGGCAATGTATTCCAAAGCCATGCAGAGCAGAAGCGGATATGCCGAGCCCTATCTAAACCGCGCCAACTGCAGGGTAAAAACTGCAGAATACAGTCTTGCTGTTCGGGATTATAAACTGTTTCTGAATATGAAACCCGATGATCCGCAGCGTCCGCAGATAGAAAAAATGATATCGATGCTTGAACTCACTATGGTTGAGGAAGAAAACCGTCGAAAAGATGAGGAAGCGCGCAGGCTTGCCGAGGAAGCGAGGCAGAAAGCCCTGCTCGATTCAGTCTTAAATTCTCTGAGCAACGCTGGTTCAGATACAACAAACCTGTCGGCCGAATCCGAGAAAATTGAAGATATTGAGATAGAATTAGACATAGAGGACTNNAAACGAGGTTTTTTACATGGACAGAAGAATTATCATAATTATAGCGGCAGTTTTACTGATTGCTGCGGTACTGCTTTTTATCTTTGTTCTGCGCCCCGGAGGGGATGATGAGCAGCTTACGGCTGCTGAACTGGAGTTTCAGAAGATCAGAAACAATACGCTGATCCTGGCCGAGGACTATATGGAAAAGGGTGATTTTCAACGAGCCCTTGATCTGCTAGATGAACTGCTGATCCAGGATGCGGGAGATGTAGATGTGCAGGCGCTGCGTGACAGGGTTCTTGCAGCCCGTGACGCCGCCACATCAGAGCTTGCCCTCGAGGAAAAACAGCAGCAGGATGATCTGGTTGAAACCCTTGAGGGACTCGGCGAGAGCATAAGCAACAATCCACCGATTGTGAATATAACTGAACAGAAAGATACCTCTGAAGAGGATCAGCGCCGCCTGGCGGAGCAGCTGGCCGCCCTCGAAGAGCAGAAACGTCTTGCTGAAGAGCGGCGAAAGGAAGAAGAAGCCCGCCTTGCCGCACTTTCTGAGGCTGAGCGGCAGAAGGCCGAGAAGGTCAGACAGCTGATTGATGAGGGTGTACAGCATATGGAAGACGAAGCCTTCGCCAGCGCTCGAAGCAGCTTTGATGAGGCTATAGAATTAAGCCCGCGAGAAGCCGAAGCCTTTGCCCATAAGGGTGAATCCTATTTTCAGGAAGATAAAACCAACCAGATCAATATCAGAGAAGCGGTTGAATACGCCAACAAGGCTGTAGATTATGATAAATCCCTATGGATACCGCATAATACTCTCGGTAAGATCTATGTTGAGGCAAAGAATTATACCGAGGCCATAAAGGAATTCAAGGAGGCAACCAGGCTTAATCCCGAGAATACAAATATTCTTTATGAGCTCGGAAAAGTCCAGTACCGAGCCGGGCAGTTTAATGACGCACGAATGTCCTTTGAAGGTGTAATCCACCTCGAACCGACCCACCACCGTGCATATTATAACCTGGGCGCTTCATTTCTGAAACTCGGCAAGGCATCATCCGCTCTCGGCGCGTATCAGAAGGCTATTGCTGCGAATCCGTCATATGATTCCGCCTATTTTGCAGCAGGTAATCTATATAACCAGGCCGGTGAGCTGTCACAGGCCGAAACCTACCTGAAGAAAGCCGCGACCCTGAAACCGGATAAGATAAGATACCTGGATGTACTCGCTGTAGTTCTTTATAAGCAGGGAAAATATCCAGACGCTGAAAAATATCTGGGGAAATCGCTCGATATCGATGCCGATTCAGCTGAATCGAATTACAACATGGCTTTAACTCTGATGAAGCAGGACCGTCATTCAGAGGCGCTGAATTATTCGGTTAAATCAGTCCAGCTGGATTCATCTAATGCCGGTTATCTTTACACTCTGGGAGAAATCAGCGAGGCTCTCGGTGACAGGACTAATGCAATCACCTTCTATGAAAAATCCGCAGGACTCAATTCTTCATATCTTCTGCCGCGAATAAATCTCGGTAAGATATATGATGAGACCGAAGAGTACGACAAGGCGCTGGAGCATCTTATAACTGCATACAAACTCGATTCCGAATCACTTGAGGTTAATAATAACCTTGGAAATGTATATCTGCATACTGAGCTCTATGAGGACAGTATCAAGCATTATAAGAAGGCCATTGAGAAGAAACCCAACGCCACTCTGATCCGATATCACCTGGCAATAGCATATATCGAAAATGAACAGCAGGCTCTTGCCGTAAAAACCCTGAGCGAGCTTATAAAGGTTGATCCTAACTACTGGGACGCCTATTACCGCCTCGGACACCTGATGTTTAAGGACGGAGACGAGGAGGGGGCTTCATCGATATTCAAGGCACTTCTTGATAAGAACCCTGATTTCGAGAAACGGGCCGAGATAGAGAATCTGATCCTATAGCTTATCCGGGATTCTTTAAAACGTTCTCCCGAACATCCTGAAAAGCTGATCTCTTGAGATCAGCTGCAGGATAGGCCTGCCGTGCGGGCATCTTTGATTATCCATTTTAAGAACTGCATCAGCAATCTCAAGCGCTGATATATCATCAATACTGTCGCCGTCCTTAATAGCGCTGCGGCAGGAAATCATTGCAAAAAGTTCTTTTTTCAGTTCTGCGGCATCATTTATCCTGTTTTTAAAAAATCCGGTCACGGCATCTTCCATCCCGCTGCATAGCGCCGGCATCGCATTAATCAGCCAGTCACCTTCTGAAACCTTTTGGAGCTCGAATCCGAGAGCCGAATACTCATCCAGATTTCTCTCTACAGCCCTCTGTACATCCCGTTCTAATCTGAGATTCAGGGGGACAAGAAGTTCCTGCACCTCAGGTTTTTTTGAGCTGAGGCTGTTGAAGATGATACGCTCATGGGCTGCATGCTGATCGACCAGCATCAGGTTCTCTCCATGTTCAAAAATTAGAAAGAGGTTGAATATCTGTCCAAGATAGATAAGGGCTGTTTCAGGCCGTAATCTGTCGACTGTTTCAATCCCCTGTGCCGGTTCAAGCTCTGCTGCGATACTGTCGAGGTTTTCCCGCTTGAAGATGCTCTTTGTCTGCTGTTTGATAGGAGAAGATCGTCTCAGAGGCACCCTCGGCATATCGAATACCGGCTCAAGTACCGGCTGGCTTATCTGTTTATTATTGTTCCTGCTCCTGCTGATGTCGGCTGTGAACGAGTTTTTTGTCCTTAAATAGGAACCTATAGCCTCTGTTACGGTATGATGTATCGAGGGAAGGTTTCTGAACTTGACCTCGCGCTTAGCCGGGTGGATATTAAAATCGACATGTTCAGGCGGAATATCAAGAAAGAGAAAGCAGACGGGGTGGCAGCCGCCCGGCAGGAATGATGAGTGGGCGTAATCAACCGCCTGAACCAGCGAGTAATCACTTATGCGTCGGTTGTTTATGAATACATGGATGTACTTCCGGTCTTTGCGGTACAGGGAGGGGGTTCCTAATGCTGCCGACAGCTTAATCCCGTCGGATTCAATGCTGAATGACTGCAAAAACTCAGGCCGGAACAGGCTGCCGTATGCGGATATAACACGTTCTTTTAGATCTGATGCGGGGAGAAACATTTTAAGCTTGTCGTCGACAAAATATCTGAAACTCTTATCGAGCTGGGGCAGAGCCTTCTCGATAAACATTGTCCTGCACTGGCCTGATTCAGCAGCGGCGCTTTTGAGAAAATTGCGCCGGCCCGGCATGGAGTAGAAAAGGTTTTTTACACTTATCACAGTTCCTTTGCCGCCCTTGCTTTCTGATAGCTCTCTCAGGCTGCCGTCGATAATCTCCAGCCGGTTGGCGGGCTCATCAGCTGAAACTGAGCTGACTATCGACAGCTTTGAGCAGGAGGCGATGCTTGACAGAGCTTCTCCTCTGAAGCCGAGGGTTCGTGTGCTGTAGATATCCTCAAATTCCGAGATCTTGCTTGTTGCATGCGGAAGAAAGCATCTCTTGAGGTTCTCCTCATCCATGCCGACCCCGTTGTCTACAACGCGAATCTCATCAATACCGCCGCCGCTGATATGAAGACTGATCTCTGATGCATCAGCATCGATCGAATTGTCAAGAAGTTCTCTGACGACTGCCTGCGGGCGGTCTATGACCTCTCCCGCTGCAATACGCCGTGCTACTGAATCCCGGAGAATGTTAATTCTCCGGGTTATTGGTTTATTCATACTCTTTTTATATTTAGAAATGCACCCTCATGTCAATGGACAATGCAAAGTATGTATCAAGCGAACCATCGGGGTTTGTAAACAGGTTGCCGAATGCGTCGCGAGTATAGGCTGTTGCAAACTGCATGGCAATATCGAGCGACGGATCAAACGGATACACAAGTTCTCCTGCGAAGATTGATTCCTGTGTGAACAGCTGAAAATCCTCTGTGCCGCTGGCCGCCTCCTTTATGCTGTTAACAAGTCCTGTCCTCATGTAAGAAACTGAACCATGCAGTCCTATAACCGGAATTACATCCGGCATGAGGGCTGCGGACAAACTGAAGAAGTCATCGGCCGAGAAGTCAACTGTACCGTCGGCAGCAATCTGCCATGGCCAGAGATATCCTCCGCTGACTACCACTGCATCAAAGAAGTTCATTGAAAGATCACCGTAAATACCCATTGTATATTTCTGATAATCCGTATTTAAAGGATCTGCAATATATGCTGTCAGAGCATTATACTGTGTTGTTTTATTGATGAGATAGTTGTTCGCATAAAAACCCGGAGTGAATATTCCCTTGCTTAATCTGTATTCCAGTCTGTAATCGAGACTGAGAATATTACCGTATATTCCAGTTACAACTCCGAAGTTGTTCAAAGCTGATCCGAAATCGGGCTGATCCTGATTATAGAAGGTCTCGGCATGCCAGGCTGCGTCGTCATAAACAATGAGACCGGCAGTTTCTGCGAAGATGGTCATATTGATAGGCTCGATCGGAAAACCGATATCAAAGGCTCCATTGAGAACCATCGGGTCCCACAGGACGGTGGATGTTTCAAGCTCGGAATCAGGGTTGATATCGGTAACAGCAGAAAGACCTATACTCATTGGAAATTCACTTCCAAATGGAATGTAGACGAGTCTGCCTCCGAAAATAGTTGGCGAGGCTGCATTGTCGAGAACTGCTTCAAAACCGAACTTTTCAAAGTTTACTCCGGTATTCAGTCCTACCTTTCTGACTGCGGGAAACTCGATGTTGTTAGAGAAATTACGCATCAGTATGCCGTGGCCGATAGTCATATTGTCCAGGTTACCGAACTTCAGGTAGAAGTCGTCGCCGTTGTCTCCCCACTGAAGATAATTAATCTTTAGGAAGATATCGTTTAAAATGTCAAATGCGATGTCCACAGGCTCGGTGAATTCGGGATCAGTTCCGAAGGACCATTCGTTGTTGCCTGCCGGGTGATACCAGCTTTGCGGATCAAATAGATTATCCTGATAGATTACCGGCAGATAGAACTTCGCCTTGAACTTCCCGATTTCGAACTCCGGCTGAACAACTGCCTTGGCGTAAGTGTTGCCGTCAATCAGAATCGAGCCGATCTCGAATCCGAGCATGTCGCCGAGATCATCAAAAAATAACTCGACAGGGCCAGGTTCCTTTTCTTCCTCCGGTTCTTTATCTTCGGTTTCAGCTTCTTCATCCCGGTCGGGATCAGGTCTAGGATCACCGGTTATGAATGCCGCTGCTGAGCCGGTCCTTGCGGGTTTCGGAGCTTCAACGGGTTCTTCGGTTGTTACGGTACCGGCAGTTTCCTCATTTTCGACCTGAGTTCCATCATCCTGGGTTCCGTCATCATCACCCTGAGCGGCATCATCAGTTCCGTCGTCGGTGTCGTCACCTGCGGCATCGTCGGACTCTTCCGGAGGCGTGTCGTCAGCTGGATCTCCAGCCTCAGCCTCGGGCTCAGGTTCTGGTTCCGGCTCGGGCTCTTCAAGTACCGGAGTATGTCCCGGAACCTGTCCCGGATCTGTGCCCTTGAAATCCATTCCGCCGAATACCGACGAAAGGCTCTGAGCGCTGGCGGAAATGGCTTTGAATGTTTCAGCAAAGACATCTGCTATCTGCCCGGCAAGGACGTTTACCGTGTCGCCCGTAAGCAGACTGGAGAATTCAACCGCTCCGTCCTTGACCGCAACTACTCCGATAGAGTCGATTACGAAGTCGGTGCCGCGCACGCCGCAGACTGCCGACTGGGTGATGATAGAGTAGTTTTCATAGCCCAGACCTGCTCTGGCGGCTATTACTCTAAGCTTTCCATTAAAGAGTGAAAAATCGTTCGATTCATCAGCTGCAGTTTGAAAAGCTTCAATCTGAAATACCGAATTTTCCGAGATCTTAAGTATTGAGCCGTTAGGATCCAGCTGAATCTCGGCTGAGGTGTTGTATGTTTTTATTGTTGAGCCTGGAAAAAGCTCCATTCCCATAAAAACTTCACCGATATAATCTCCGGTACTGTCAAAGACTTCGAGTTCAAAGTCATCATCATAATATACGAGAAAAGCTGTTGGATTAGCTCTGTTCTGAGCCGCAAGGGGTGCAGTGCATATCATCAGCACGGCGAGAACAAGGCCAAAAGCTGTAAAAATCTTTTTATTTCGATTCATTAATTACCTCCTGCCTAAAATAGGTCGATTGAGCAGCTGAGCGAAGAACTGACATCATAGTCTTCCCAGTTCGTTCCTGCTACTCCATCATCGATATAAACCATATCGTATGACAGGCTTATTACTGCCGCGCCTGCGAGATAGTTTATGGACATATTAATCATACTGTCTTCACCCTGAAAGAGTTCTGCAAAAGATGCAATATATTTTTTGTCATAGGATGCAGAGAATGAAAAACTGGGGATGAGACCCTCTTCTATAAGCAGCATAGCGTTCAGATGAGGATATTCAAGGAAACTATGATCAGCCTTGTCTCCGGCAGGCGGAGCCTGGAACGGTCCGTCCAGAGTCGCCATGAAGACAAGTTTGTCGTCAAGTACAGATAAGCCTGTATTTCCGAGCCATGAAATGCTGCCGGGAATAGCAACAGCGTCATAATGAAGCAGATCGTATTTAATACCCCGGTATAAATCATATGTATTATCAAAATACGCCGGGATGAAATTATCGCCGAGTATTCTTAATTGAAACATGTAGGGGAGAATATTAAACAGACGGCCTCCGAGACCGACCATACCGCCCATATTCTGATCCTGAAAAGCTAGATCGCCGAATAGTGCGAGGCTTGCAGCATCGAAACTGAGTATTGGCAAGATTAGGTCTGTTCCGTAGATCAGAACTGTTTCAGCTTCTGCTCCGCCGTTCAGGGCAGAATCATAGAATTCACTTCTCAAATCAGGAGAGAGATCGGCTGCAGCCGATACACCCCATTCAAGCTCCTTGATAATCGGGACTCCGGTCCACAGCAGGGGTCTTGAATAAAGTCTTCCGCCGAAAACGTCGAAACGTGCAAGATTTCCTATGAAGGTTTCAATACCCAGATACGGAAAATCGAATAACTGGCCGTCAAGGTCGAAATTAAGTCCGACTATCTGCTCATCCGGCTGAAACAGAGTATTAGAGTAGTTGCTTACGATGAAGCCGGTACCCATGGATGCATCATCTATCTGTCCCAGTTTTACATATAGCGGATCGCCCTTATATGCCCATCTGACATAGGAGACCTTCGGCAGATAGAGATCAAGGATGGTTTGATCACCTTGGGGAATCCAGTCTTCTTCCCGAATATCGAAACCGCTTTCTGTGTCGGAGACAAAACGATAATGAAGCACGAGATCCAGACCAATTCCAAACTTTCCTAACGCAAGATCCGGTTTCAGGGCAAGGGTCTGGAATGTTTCCGGATCACCGCCTTCTACTGATGGATCAAAAGTCTCAACACCTAAAAGCAGTCCTAAACCGAATTCGGCTGCAGGCTGCTCATTATCCTGTGAAAAAACTGAAAAGTTCAGAACAAACAAGCAGGTAAATATTATTAGACAAATTTTGTTTATTCTCATAGTAAAATCTCCTTATCACTAAGTATATACCTTTGTACCTTATTAAACAAATCTAACCTCAATATATGATACTTCCGCTGACTCCAAAACTGAAACCGAACAGCGAAGTTTTGTTTTCTGAGAGATTATTATACTGATATCCGAGAAGGGCGAATGCAGACAGGCTTAGCCGGCCGGGGAGCTGCAACGTTGTCGTGTGTTTCAGTTCAGTGCTGAAGACATCTTCAAAGCTGAGCAGAAGTTTTTCCTCATTTATTATAAT
>DMKD01000171.1 GCA_003454605.1 Spirochaeta sp.
TAGTCAGTGCACCATGTTTTATGGAGTATAAGTTCTATTGCGACAACCACGGTGGTTCACTTGAGGTGCTGCGGCCGAAGGATGATCTGTCGCTCGACCCCGCCGCCATTGAAGCCGCCCTCGGTGAAGATGTAGCGGCCGTTATTATCAATTCACCTAATAATCCGTCAGGGAAGATATACTCAGAGGAAAATCTGAAGGAAATAATCGCGGTGCTCAGGGCTTCGGAAAAAAAGACCGGCAGGGCTGTTTATTTAATCTGTGATGAACCATATCGAAAGATAGTCTTCGACGCTGCGGTGGTCCCTGCAGTATTTCCTCTGTATGAGAACACAATCATCGTCACATCATATTCGAAGGATCTGTCAATTCCGGGTGAAAGAATTGGATATGCCGCAGTAAATCCAGCAGCCGATGATTTTGAAAAGCTGATGAATGCGATAATTCTCTGTAACCGAATAATGGGATTTGTTAACGCTCCGGCTTTTATGCAGCGTGCGATTGCAGGACTTCAGGGTGTCAGCGTAGATATTGGTGAATATCAGCGAAAGCGTGATATACTATGTTCAGGACTGTGGGATATCGGATATGAATTTGAGAAGCCGCTCGGAACCTTCTACCTTTTTCCGAAAGCTCCGGCTGGAGATGATGCGAAGATTGTAGATTTGCTTCTGCAGGAACGGGTTCTTGTGGTTCCAGGACGCGGTTTTGCAATGCCGGGCTATTTCAGAATTTCCTACTGTGTAGATGATAAGGTTATTGAAGGTTCTATGGATGGATTCAGACGGGCCTTTGAACAGATGAAATAACATCAGGGGTTAGACTTGGGCTTGATGGATAAATCGCTTGAAGCGAAACGGGTTTTTACAGCTACAAATTTGAGGATGCTTGATGCAATTAACGCGGCAGCTGAGGCCGATGATAAAGTATTATTAGAACAGATTGAGTTTGTAATGACCGTAAGCGCCTATGAGCGCTTGATTGACAGTGGTCTTTACGATTCGCTGAAACGTAAAGGCGGCGAGAGGCGAGCAACCGACAGACGCACGAATGATCGTCGTAAATCGGGAAAACGTTAGTAAGCTGTGTAAAAGCTGTGTATATTAATTGATTTCTGATTGGATTATTAATAAAAATGTGATAACATGTCGATATTAAATAATATATTTAATTCGGGGGAAGCGCGATGGGTGTAGCCGCATATGCAGTCCTATTTTTTTCGACAATCGGATGTATCGCTTACGGATTTATAAACTGGAGCAAAGAAAGTACAGATCCTCCTGTTCATGACGAACAGGAAGAAAAGAAAAAAGCCGTTATCTAGGCGACATGAAACCGCAGTTAATTCTGCGGTTTTTTTATATATTAAAGGTTAGAATTTAATAAGAATTCAGCCTCTTAAATCATTGTAAAAAATATTATACCTGAGTATTATGGACAAACCGATTTTATCGGTTTCTTTACATTATTAACTCGAACAGAGGAGAATTAAATGGGCGAAATGGTCCTGTTAGGAGATGAGGCTCTTGCGCTGGGTGCTATAGATGCTGGTATTTCATCAGCATACGGATATCCCGGAACTCCCTCAAGTGAAATAATGGAATACTTGCTGAAGTATTCCGAGAATAATGACGATATTTTTGCGTCTTGGTCTTCAAATGAAAAAACTGCCTATGAAGAAGCTCTCGGTGCTTCATTTGTAGGATGCAGAGTTCTTGTTACAATGAAACATGTGGGTTTGAATGTAGCTGCCGACCCGTTTATGAACTCTGCTTTACTCGATATTAAGGGTGGACTTGTTCTTGCTGTAGCTGATGATCCGGGGATGCACTCATCGCAGGGTGAACAGGATTCCAGATATTTTTCAGCCTTCGCGCGAATCATGTGTTTCGAACCGCGAAATCAGCAGGAATGTTACGAGATGACTCGTGAAGCATTTGAAGTTTCTGAAAGATTTCATATTCCTGTAATGATAAGGTTGGTTACAAGACTGGCACATTCAAGAGCGGTTGTTGTCCCGACACCGGCGCGTGAGCAGAATAAGATGGAGAAAACCGATAATACAAAGGGTTGGATGCTTCTTCCTGCACTTGCACGTAAGAATTGGGCTACACTTCTTGAACAGCAGTCTGATTTTGAAAAATATACTACCGATACTCAATATAATCCGCTGACGATTAATGAAGATTTCTCCGACTTCGGTGTCATAACGAGCGGTCTCGGTAAAAACTACTATGATGAAGCAAAGCAGGAGCTTGCTGTACTGCCTTCGCATCTGCATGTCAGTGCTTATCCTGTACCTGTAGAGAAAATTCGTAAACTGGCTGAAAAGGTTAAAAAGATTGTAGTGATTGAAGAGGGCTGCACTTTTATTGAAGATTATCTTCGCGGATATCTGCCGCAGCCGGTTGAGATTTCAGGCAAGCAGGATGGCAAGGTTCCGCTGACAGGAGAACTCAATCCTGATAATATCCGTAAGGCGCTTGGACTCTCTGCGAAAAGCGGACTTAAGGCCGAGATCGAATTACCCGGCAGACCGCCTCAGCTTTGTCAGGGCTGTCCACATGCCGATACCTATGCAGCACTCAACGAAGCACGTGAGTCTTTCGATAATTCGATTGTGACATCCGATATCGGCTGCTACTCTCTTGGTGCTCTGCCGCCCTATAACGCCATTGAAACCATCATATGTATGGGCGCATCAATAGGTACAGCCAAGGGGGCTGCAGAAGCCGGATTTAAACCGGTTGTCTCGGTCATCGGCGACAGCACCTTCCTTCATTCTGGAATAACAGGTCTGGTCGATGCTGTATCATGCAACACACCGATGACGGTTGTTATTCTTGATAACCTGACTGTTGCAATGACAGGCGGGCAGAAAACCATCATGCCGTCTTCAAGGCTGAAAACCCTTGTAGAGGGAATTGGGATTGAGCCTGATCATATTAGAACTATTATTCCGCTTAGAAAGCATCATGCTGAGAATGTAGATGTATTCAAGTCGGAAATGAACTACCAGGGGATCTCGGTGATTATTGCCCTGCGGGAATGTATTGAAACTGCACGTAAACATAAAAAGGCCGGAGGCGCAAAATGAAATATGACATCATCTTAGCCGGAGTAGGCGGGCAGGGAGTACTTTCTGTTGCTGCTGGAAT
>DMKD01000436.1 GCA_003454605.1 Spirochaeta sp.
CCCATCACTACCGGGTAGACAAGCGACATGAGCTCGGCGGCAATGTATGCATATTCAATTCCGGACTCAGACTTCCCTGCATCCGACTCAGCTAAAAGCCTTATCGCTGAACGAAGGGTGTCGGGAGAAGCGATGCTCAGGTTTTTTCTGCATGTCTCAATTATGTTGAGCTCACTGCTGCTGACGCTTAAATCACTGCTTTCCTGCGAATCCGGCCGTGTAGCACATCCGAATGAAAAAAGAGAAAGAGTTAAAATCAGACATGCAATAATCTTATTACACAGTGCAATAGTCCTTTGGGGAGTTTCCCCTAACATATGTTTTCCACTATAGCGGCTACTAGATAATATTCGGCAGTTACAGTCAAAATCTGCTGTAGAAAACATCAACTCCCTATGTTTCTGCAACTGATTCTAACAGAATGAATTAGCTCAATCAATCACTAGCATAAAGACAAATGCCCGCTTTTAATAAACACATCATTATGCTAATCTCCTTGTATGCGAAGAGTTGTTTTTACCCTGGTTTTATTTGCATCAGTTCTGCTTCTATTTTCCGGATGCCGGAATCCCAAAGACTGGTTTTATTACAGATTTCTCGATCCTGTGAATTATTATATTGTCGGCGATTCGGATGAACGCGAACAGCTGCGCCGACTTTTTGCAGAGGCTGAAACACGCAAGGGCGATTATGAAAGCTCTCTGACGGTCATGCAGCAGATAATTCGAATCCTGCATAGCGCGGATCAGAAAGAAAAACTTAATCTATTCTTAACTGCCTATGTAGAAAATAATCCCGATGACCCATTCAACGCCTATTATCTTCTGATGGTGGCCGAAAACTATAATGAAAACGGGGCCTACCCCTTCGCGACCCATTATTATGAGCGTATTCTGAAAAATTATCCCGATCTCCTTGTCCAGGGAGAATCAATACACAACGTATGCCTGAAACACCTTATCCAGATGGTCGAAGAACCCGAGATAAGGGTGAATTATTACAAGGAGCTCATTGCCCGTTTCAGCGAACCCAATATCGATTATCCGAATCTCGATCTAATCGATAAGGGCCCTGTCTATTACTATATGGCAAAGACATACGAGGAATTGGGAGAATGGGAACTTGCAGTACAAGCTTACCGGAATTTCCTCCTCTATCCCGAATGCAAGATTCCCGGAGAACCACAGGCGCATAATGAAATTTCCGATATGATTGCCTTCTACGACTATCGAAACAAGAGCTGGATAATGGACAGCCTTGAGGATCTCACAAAATATGTACAATGGGCTATCTGGGGAAAGAACTCTTCAAGGCTTGATCGTTACAGATCTAAGGTAAATTTCTTCGCAACAGCATGGGAAGAAAATGTCATAGACACAAATCAGATTGAAGATCTTGAAGAGTTTTATTCGGATCTCGGAGGTTTTATGACCTCAAGACTGCGGTGTTCGTCTGAGCTGGATCCTGATTCCAACCTTCAGGAAGCCTACCTTAAGACATCGGGATGGTCATACCGAATTCCTTCATGGTATTTTTATTTCAGAAAAATATCATTTCCTGCCGATCCTGAAATTAACGGAAAATGGGAATGGGCCGGAATTTATCTCGGAGAAAAACCGTTCTCAAGTGTAGAAGAAGAGAAAGAAGAAAAAGAGGAAGAATAATCCCTTTAGAGACGCTGATGCTGAAAAGAATCACTTTGACGATATTTCTATTTGCTCTTATTCAAACGGTTTTTGCGCAGACCTCTGCAGGCGGAAACCTGCCTGCCGGCTTTAAACTCCCGATCCAGGATATCGGTGGTCCGCTCCTGCACTCTATCCCCATACCCGACGACCCGATGATTCAGCATTATATCAACGAGTACTCTCGTGAGAGCGGACAAAAAACAATGTCGGCGATTCTGCAGCGTGGTGCCCCCTACCTCGGGTTCATCTATAACAGCCTGCTGGAGGCGGGAATGCCCGCGGAACTGATGTATCTGCCGGCAGTTGAGTCCGGATTCAGAGCCTGGGCGCTGTCGCGATCCGGTGCTTCCGGATTCTGGCAGTTTATGATGAACAGTATTTCTCCCTATGATATTGTTGTTAACGAGTGGCAGGATGACCGACGGGATTTCTGGAAGGCCACCGGGGCGGCTCTCTCGAAACTCAGATTCAATTATGAACGTACTGGAAGCTGGCCGCTTGCGGTAGCCGCCTACAACTGCGGACTCGGACGGGTAGAACGCGCTGTTGCGGCAGCAGGAACTACTGACTATATAGAACTCTTCAATCAGGGTTATATACCGCGTGAAACCCGTAATTATGTGCCGAAGTTTTTTGCTTTCGCCCATATAGCCGGATATGCCGCAATCCATGAAGTTTCATCTGCTGCAGTATTTAATACAGCCTCAGCCCAGAACTCCGCCGGGTGGGAGCAGATTGAGCTTAATCAGGCTGTGAACCTCGTGATTTTAGCATCAAAGGCAGGAATACCGGTACCTCTTCTCCATGAAGCAAATGCAGAACTTCGACACGGTATAACCCCGCCCGCCGTAAACGGCTATTTCCTGAAGGTTCCGTCCGGATATTCCGATAATGTACGTAAGGTTCTTGAAAATACTGAAGAGCCGCTGATGAGATTCTATATCCATGAGATTCAGGGCGGAGACACCCTCTATGCGCTGTCCCGGCACTTCGGTGTATCGGTATCCATGATTGAGATGTACAATCCAGCAGTCGACGCGAGAGCATTACGAAGCGGACAGAAGATTATCATTCCAGCACTGAAAGAGACCGGACCGTTTCGCTCGGATTATAATGCACCGGAACGCTGGAATTTCAGCCTTGCCTACACGATAAAGGCCGGCGACAGTCTCTGGAGTATTTCAAGAGCCTTTAATACCAGCGTTGAGGAAATAGCATTCAACAACGGTATGCGAACCGATGAGACTCTGAAAGTCGGTCTCATTATTCAGGTTCCGCGGGAGAACTGATTATGCTGCTTACGAAAATAAAAACACCCTTACTCATTGTTACAGCTGTGCTTCTCTGCTCTGCACTGCCGCTCTTTGCACAGAACGATATAGTAACAGAGGCTGAAGTTTCCTGGCTCACCGGCGATGTGACGATATCGGCGACTGCGGAAATACCGGTTTCGACAACCAATATTACCTCTGAACGCTTCAGAATTACTGAATCTATCGATCGTGGTCTTACAGCAGTTGTGACCGAAGCTTTTGAAGGGATCTATCTTGATTCGCTGCAGACCCTTAAAGAAGGTTTCACATCAAACGGTCGGATGATGGGAGAATTTGATAATCTGAATCTGACTAAAACCAGGGTATCAAGCAGCCTGAGTCTGGATCTCGATCATGTTACTAACATCTATAAATATAATATTTTTGATGAACTGATACCAATTCTTCCCGCCCACAAGCGGACAACCCCGCCGCCGGTTCTGTTGAATTACGAACCTACCGCGGCATTCTCAGGTGTTGTCATATACGCGGCAGATCATTTACCCTATTATGGCGAAGCTGAAAGAGGAAGACTGAATCAGGCAATTTTTCCTAAAATTTTCGATGAAGAAATGGAATTAGTTGCCTCGGCGGGCATGGCGGATCCGGAATACCTGAAAAAATGGGGCTTCATCCTCTATACCGATTCTCTCAATGAAATACAACTCGAGGAGCGCATCGGGCTTTATCCCTTCCGAACCACAGCTGAGGGTGTTTTCGGAAATAACCATACCGACATCCTGATAACAAAAGAAGCGGCACGAAAGATTCTATATAATGAATCTAACCGCCGCCTTATTGAAGAAGGACGAATTGTTGTTATTGTGGCAGGTCCTTAAGTCTGAGAATTTAAAACATTCTTCCTTCTTATCTGACATCTCCCCTGACGGTTTGTCAAATCATCTCATCTGCGATACACTGTCATCGTGGATATGAAGTTAATTTTCAATATAGAAAACAATAAAGAAAAAAAAGAATTGCTGTATATATGCACTCCCGGAGAGGATATTCAGAAGCATTTCGCTGCAGAGATCCGTAAACTGTGGCCGGAGATAAGGCTGCCTTCAAACGGTCTGCTTTCGTTCGACATAAAAGATGCCGCGCCGATAATAAAAAGCAAAAAACCACTGACAATAAACGGAGTCGCTGTACAAGACAGAACCCTGAAAAAGAACGACCGCATTATCTTCGGTGCTCTGCGATTGAACTACCTTGCATTCGAAACGGTACAAACAGAGACGGAAGCAGGGGATGACATGCTCACACGACGGCTGCCTGAATTCAAATTCGAATGGAGAACTCACCCGCTTAAAGCT
>DMKD01000374.1 GCA_003454605.1 Spirochaeta sp.
TCAGAGCTTCAATCAATTTTTTGTTACCGAGAGCGTAGCCAAGCCTCAGACCAGCGAGAGAAGATCTTTTTGAAAATGTTCTGACTACCACGAGATTTTCATAATTATCTATTAGTGATGCTGCTGATTCACCGCCGAAGGCTATATATGCCTCATCAATGGCCACGAGTTTGTTACTATCAAAATTGTCAAGTAATTTCTTTATTTCGGTCAGGGGCAGGCAGATTCCGGTTGGAGCATTCGGATTGGGCAGAATCAGACCCGTTGACGGAGTATCGAGAAAATCATCAATTCTTATAGAAAAATCCTCAGCGAGTTTAATCCTGGTGTAGGGGATATCATAGAAAGATGAATACACAGGATAAAAGGAATAAGTAAACTCAGGAAAGAGCAGCGGACCGTTTTTTCCGTCAAAGAATCCGAAGAATATAAAGGACAGCACTTCATCAGAACCATTACCGATAAAAACATTTTCCGGTTTTAACCCTTCAGCTTCAGCAATTGCGTCCCGGAGCATTGCTGATGTGGGCTCCGGATAAAGTTTAAGTTTTTCAATATCTATCTCAGCCAGGAAGTCTTTTATCCATGGTGTAGGGGGATAGGGATTCTCATTGGTGTTAAGTTTTATATATTTCCCGTCTTGAGGCTGTTCGCCCGGAACATAAGGGCTGAGGTTATTCATTCGTTCAGAAAGCATTAATTACTCCTGTAATACCCGCCATGGAAGGCGGTGTAATGATAAAATTGCACGGATGCAATTTTATCATTCCTACATGTATCGTACTAAGCACAGCATAGTAATTTTTAGGGGTTACCGGAAGAGGCAAAAGAAAAAAACATAATAAAAGCCTTCGGTGAGTAGAACCGAAGACCCTTACGAAGGATAGTAAAACAATAGTTTTTTCAAACCCTCTGGAGGTTGCTGCCGTCGACGGGTTGATTCATTCTCCGGCAGCTGTAAAATATTTAAAGGAGGTTATTCCCGGACTCCATAGTTATCAACAATGAAATCAATATCCTTGTCGCCTCGTCCGCTCAAGTTTACCAGAATTGATTCTCTCGGTTTCTCTTTAGCAAGTTTCATTGCATATGCTACAGCATGTGCACTTTCAAGCGCCGGAATGATTCCCTCCTTTCGGCTGAGGGTGTAGAAGGCGTCAAGACAGTCGTCATCAGAGGCTGTAACGTAATTTACCTGGCCTTTATCTTTCAGCATTGAATGCTCGGGGCCTACACCGGGGTAATCGAGACCGCTGGCGATTGAGTATACCGGTGACGGGTCGCCGTTTTCTTCCTGGAGAAGATAGCACTTAAAACCATGAATGATCCCGGGCTTTCCGTAGGTTAAAGTTGATGCGTGATCACCGGGTTTGAATGAACGTCCCGCCGGCTCAACTCCGTAGAGGCTTGTTTCCTGTTCATCGAGGAAGGAAGAAAACAGGCCGATTGCGTTACTTCCGCCGCCTACACAGGCTACAACATTGTCGGGCAGTTCACCCGTCATATCAGAGAACTGTTCTTTGGCTTCAATTCCAACAATTCTCTGGAAATCTCTTACCATCATGGGGAAGGGATGCGGCCCTACAACTGAACCAATACAATATATGGCAGTAACCGGATCCTTGAGATAAGCGTCAAATGCTGAATCTACTGCTTCTTTTAATGTCTTCAGACCATGGCTTACCGGAACTACTTTTGCTCCAAGGAGCTTCATTCGAATTACATTCGGATGTTCTTTAACTATATCAACCTCACCCATGTGTATTTCGCATTCAAGGTCAAAGTATGCTGCTGCAGTTGCAAGCGCTACACCGTGCTGACCGGCGCCTGTTTCTGCGATCAGTTTTTTCTTGCCCAAAGATTTAGCAAGAAGAGCCTCACCCATGCAGTGATTCAGCTTGTGGGCTCCGGTATGGTTCAAATCTTCACGCTTGAGGTAAATTCTACCTCCGCACTCATTAGAAAGATTTCTTGCAAAGTATACAGGGGTAGGTCTTCCCTGAAAATGCTTTCTTATGCTTCTAAGTTCAGATATGAATTCATGCGACTTACTTATTGAGTAATAAGCGTCGGTAATTTTTTCCATTTCTTCCTGAAGCTGTGGAGGAAGGTATCTTCCGCCGTATTCGCCGTAATTACCTTCTGTATCAGGCATTGATTTAAAATAGTTTTCCATTGCTTTTCTCCGTTTGTGATAAGCAAGAATACTACAGGTTTGTGTTTCTGTCAATAGAAACGTTACTATGTGTAGTAATATTTATTTGAGAAGACTTCGAATTTCAGCTACCATGTAGAATGAGCCGGTGACGAGTATGGGCAGATGTAAGTTGACAGCGGCTTTCAGAGCTTCTGCCGGGGATTTTATAAGCTTTACAGGAACTTCAGCTGAATAAAGCTTTGAGAAGATATCAAAAACAGCATCGGGATCACTTTTTTTAAAATCACCCGGGGTAGAGATAACAACCTCCCTGAACCCCCGCAGCTGCTCTGCCATGCCTTCTACATCCTTGCCTGATACCGCTCCGAATAGCAGGACCGCATCTTCTCCCAGCCTTTGTCGAAAAGCCCTTACAGCCGAACGTGCCGATTCAACCGTATGTGCGCCGTCTAACAGCAGGGGAATACCTGACTGAGGATGATGCAGCAGCTCCATTCGCCCGGGAAGCCTTGTTTCTGCAATTCCGGCTGCTGGATCAAATGAGGCAGGCATGAGATGTTTCAAAACGCTTACGGCAAGTGATGCATTCTTAATCTGAAAGTCACCTGCTGCAGCCAAACTGACGTCAAAGCTGCTGCCGTCGCCGTAATCAAGTCTGAAGGCCTGACTGAAGCTGCCGGAAACCTGTATGGGGCTTACTGAGCGTATCAGATCATCCGGGAAGAACAGCTTTGAGCCGGCATCAGTTGCCCGGCTGCGGAAAACCTGTTCGGCATCCGGTTTCTGACGTGCAGAGAATACCGGAACTCCAGCCTTTATTATACCGGCTTTTTCACCGGCCACCAGGGCTATTGTATCTCCGAGGTATTCGGTGTGTTCCAGCTCAATTACCGTCAGCACGGAGGCCTCAGGAAGTATGACGTTAGTCGCATCAAGCCGTCCGCCGAGGCCGGTTTCAAAAACAGCCCATTCGCAGTCGGTTTTTTTGAATATCAAAAAAGAGAGAAGGGTGAGAAACTCGAAGGTCGTCGGAGGTCCGCCGGGGAAATTATCCGCTGCTCTGCTGCTTTCGATGACATTGAACATTTCCGAGGCTGTTTCGGCATAGATGCTGTCTTCGAAGAAGGTTCCTGCGGCACTGATTCTTTCTTTATACGATTCTACATGAGGTGAACAGTATAGTCCGGTTTTAAACCCGTTGGCCTTAAGCGCCGCCGCAATAAAGGTGGATGTGGAGCCTTTTCCTTTCGATCCGGCAACATGTATCGAGCTGAATGCCTGCTGTGGCTGATCAAATAATTCAAGCAGAGAGAACATCCGGTCAAGCCGGTATTCTCTGGCGGTCAGATTCGGAGTCTTTTCGAGGTTAGTAAAGGATTCAATATAACTGAACGCCTCTTCTGAGGTTTTAAAGTTCATCTATAATGATCAAAGTCCGCGATCTTTAAGAGCGTTGCCGTGGGTGATAAAACCCTCGTAGTCGGCAAGGGCTTTAACATGTTCTGCTGCACCCTTTAAACCCTTCTCAGTCGCATAAACTACCGATGAATACTTAATAAAATCCCTCACCGAAACAGCCGAGTAGGTCTTAGCACCCCCACCGGTCGGAAGAACCGCGTTTGCACCGGTCGAATAATTTGCAAGCGAAAAGGGTGTATTGTCGCCGAGAAGGATCTCGCCGGCATTTTCTATCAGGGAGAGGGTATCAAATGGATCAGCGGTTT
This sequence comes from Spirochaeta sp., assembly GCA_003454605.1. Taxonomy (GTDB): domain Bacteria; phylum Spirochaetota; class Spirochaetia; order UBA9216; family UBA9216; genus Thalassospirochaeta. The sequence goes on from DMKD01000374.1 coordinate 3,883, forward strand.
GTATCTGGAGGTGCTCTGGCGCGAAAGTATTTATTATCCCGGCGCCTTCTTCGATAGTTTCGGTTATTATGATGCCGCCGTAACCTGAGAGTACGTCCTCAACGAAGGATTTACGCGGTTGAGGCAGCGCCGATGTCTTTTCTGTTATGATCGCCGCAGCTTTCTCTGCAAGTTCAGCAGAGGGGGTTATCAGCAGGGCAGATGAATCAGAGCCGTGTTCGGCTTCTATCATAAGATCAAGGGCGACTTTTTCAGGATCAGCTGTCTCATCGGCTAATACTACCGATTCTGAAGGACCGGCGGGCAGACCCGGATCAACTCGTGATGACAGCAATCTCTTTGCCGCTGCAACATACATGCTTCCGGGACCCGACAGTTTTACAACCGGAGCAATAGATTCAGTTCCCAATGCAAGTGCAGCTAT
>DMKD01000128.1 GCA_003454605.1 Spirochaeta sp.
CTGTTGAAAATAAATTTATATTAATTAAAGAATTTTAGTCATAGCTGTCCAAAACAATCATAACAGCGCCAGTTGAAAATTTGAACCTGGTTATTCTTTACCAGGCGGCGGAAATTTATTCAGAACATTCCAGATATCTTTTCTGGTCGTGAGAATAGACGACAGCAATCGTCGCAGGAGCCCAATTGAAATGATTTGTCAATATAACGATACATTTGCCGATTTCATGGGTGTTTGCTGTTGAAACAGAAACAAAAACCGAGATATGGCCGCTGTGATCCAGTTTCACGTTCAGCTTAATACCGCCCTTTGTCTTCCTGAACTTTGCCCATGGGAATACTGATTTAAAATGCTATTCTTATGACTCATTGTCTGTTTTCCTTTGGTTGTAATGATTTAAGCTGGCTGGCTCAGTTCATTATAACCAGGATTTCAGGCTATTAATAGTCCTTGTTTTGGTCAGCTGTGTTATCTCACAATGGGTCAAGGTGCATTTATGCAACATCGTGATGCGTTATTGCCCCTTTTCTATACTTCTAAGTCATCTACCCACTTCCGTTAAACTTATATAAAGCATTTATACATAAGCATTTATAAACCAACCCCGCTCATATCCTATTTTTGGCATGACAATTGCTGAATACTACTCGAGGAGAATGTATGCAAAAATACAAACCATTAGATTCACAGCAGATACCTAGATTCTCGGAAGTGAAAACATTCATGCGGCTTCCAAACATCAGGACAGTCAAAGATGTTGATTTTGTTGTAACCGGTGCGCCATTTGACACAGCATGTTCATACCGCACCGGTTCCAGATTCGGGCCGTCTGCTATACGTAATGCATCAAGCCTGCTGAAACCATACAACCGCTTTATGGACGTTAATATCTTTGATCATCTATCAGGTGTTGATTACGGTGATTTATCTATAGTTCCGGGATATATCGAATCAACATATAAACGAATGCAGGATGATATGACACCCATAATCGAAGCCGGTGTTGTTCCGATTGTACTCGGTGGAGACCATTCAATCACCCTTGCTGAACTTCGCGCGGTAGCCGCAAAGCACGGACCTGTGGCTTTGGTGCACTTTGACGCACATACTGATACCTACAGCTCATATTTCGGCGAGAAATACAACCATGGTACACCGTTTAAGTATGCCTGCGACGAAGGTTTAATCGACACCGAACATTCAATTCAGGTTGGTATGAGAGGCACCTTTTACAGCCCGGATGATTTAAAGATATCAGAAGATATGGGATTTAAGGTTCTGACTACACCGGATATCAGAGAAATAGGGCTTGAAGAAACAGGAAAAATGATCCGTGAAAGAGTAGGAAATAAACCTGCCTTCTTCACCTTTGATATTGATTTTGTTGATCCCGCCTATGCACCGGGTACAGGTACGATTGAAGTAGGCGGATTCACGAGCTATGAAACCTTACAGCTTATCCGAATGACAAAGGAAATAGATTTCAAGGGTTTTGATGTAGTTGAGGTATTACCCGCACATGACAACAACGAGATAACGGCATTTTTGGCTGCTAATGTAGCATATGAATTCATTTCTATTCTGGCAAACAGAGTAAAAAATAATTAAACTTACAGAGGAGATTTTGATGACTGAAAATTCAGGAAAATTAAAAAAAGGACTAAAACTTGGTTATGGGTTTGGAACTATCGGAGAATCTATAGCGTACAATACATTTTATTTGTATTTTATCTATTTTCTGACCGACTTTGCCGGAATAAGCCCTGCTGTAGCAGGAACAATTTCACTTGTTGCAGTACTGTGGGATGCAATTACTGATCCGCTGATAGGTTATCTTTCCGACAGCAGTAAAAACCCAAAAGGCCGACGAAGACCGTTTATTCTGCGTTTTGCAATTCCATTGTCAATTATGGTTTTTGTTATATTTACTGATTTTGCCTTTATTACAGGTACTGCAAAGGTCGTCTACTTTTTTATAGCAAATATACTTTTCTGGTTCTTTTTTACTGCAGCTGATATTCCGTATATTTCACTTGGTGCAGAACTCACAGATGATTACAATGAACGAACTTCTATCAGAACCTACGCGACTATCTTTAACTATATCGGAATGATTGCTGCGAGTGCCGGAACAATTACCCTCGTTGATAAAATCGGCACAGCAGTAGGTGATGCTGGAAAGGGCTGGAGCTATACAGCATTGATATTCGGAGCACTGACCTTCCTTGCATTTTTTGTAGCATGGAGAGCCACCCGCGGCCATGAGAAGAAGGTAGAAACTGAAAGAACAAAGGTAAATATGAGTTTTATTAAGGCTTATGTTGATTCCTTCAAGATTAAACCATACCGCAAAATATTAATGTATACTCTCTTTTTTAATGCCGGAATGATGCTGATGTCATCAGCGATGATCTACCTTATGTCATATATTGCCGTACTCGACGAGGCACAGATAGCTACAGTCTTTCTTGTATACAGCTTGATGGTGATCGGAGCAAGCTTTTTGATAAATGCGTTACACGGTAAAATTGAAAAGAAGTGGATGGTTGTAATTATCACTGCAATCACTGCTGTTGGTGTTCTTCTGTTCAGGGTTTTTGATCTTAATCATATTTCAATTTACATTTATGCATTCTTTGTTGCATTAGGAAATGCAGCATACTTCATCCTTATATGGTCAATGAACTTTGATGTATGTGAGATTGATGAGTTTAAAACCGGTGAGAGACGAGAGGGCGTAATCATGGCATTCATGTCCTTCTTTCTTAAATTTGCGACTGCAATCGGCATGGCGCTTACAGGATTTATACTTGATGCATTTGGTTATAATGCTGAGGTTCTTGAACAGTCTGAACGGGCTCTGAATGGTATCAGAGATGCCGGAACAACCATTCCAGCGATACTGATTGCAGTGTCATTTATCTTTGCCCTAACCTACCCCGTCACAAAAGACAAGTTTGAAGCATTAAAGAAGGCACTTGAACTCAAAAGAGCCGGAAAAGAATATTCAACCGATGGCTTTGAAGACATCCTATAGGAACATTCTTTGAACAATGTAATTTACAAAGATAATCTGTTTATACTTGATATTGAAGCTGACACCCCGCGAAAGCGGGGGCAGATTCATGGAGAAGCTTTACGCGGCGCGATAGGAATTGGCCTGGATAGATGGAAATCCACTATCAGCGGTCTGGGACTGGATCCTGAAAAAATGATTTCACATTTTGTGAATGAAACGGATTATCAATCAGCAATTGAAAAATGGACTCCTGATTTGTTGCAAGAGGTGAAAGGACTCGCTGAAGCTTCAGGTCAGGATTTCAATACTATTTATACCTATCAGCTGATGGATGATTTTTTCGGATATGTTCTTAAAAATTTACCGGGGCCGCATTGCACATCAATCGGAATTGCCGGAAACGATAATAGATCTGCAATAATCAGTCAAAATCAGGATATGCCGGTATGCTACAATGGCACTCAGACGGTAATCCGGATGCATTATAAGGAAACAGGCTTACGAACTTTGATATTTACTCTTGCCGGTAATATTGGACAGAATATTGCAAATAATCACGGCTTGGGCCTGGCAATAAATACCCTGGGTTTTCTGGAAAACTCTGCTGTAGGCCTGCCTTCAATGTTTATAGTACGCCGTATCGGAGAACAAAAATCACTAGCCGATGTTGAATCATTCCTGAATACAGTAACACATTCCGCAGGGATGAATTATATGGTAGGCGTGGGCAAGCAGGTTGCAGATTTTGAAGTATGCCTTGAGACTGTTAAACGTTATGAAGGTTCTAGTGCCGGAAGATACATATGTCACACAAATCATCCATTCGTGAATAAAAATCTTCAAACTGAATATGTCGGTAAAATGAATGATGCATTTATTGATGACACTTTCATGAATTCAGCCTCACGGCTAAAGAAGGCTGAGGAAATAATGGCTGGCGGACCAGCTGTATATAATTCCTCTTATCTTAAAAAATTGTATAAACAGAAACCGGTTTGCTTAAGAGGTGATTTAGGGGAAACCGTCGCTTCAATAATTTTTGAACTGGGAGATAATCCCGTACTTCATATTGCTCCGGGCTGCCCTGACACAACAGAATTCCAGAGCATAAAACTAATTAATTAATAAAAAGCAGCTCTATGATCCGGTAAACATTTGCCTGCCGGATCATCCTAAAGAACTATATATCTCATATTTTTTCAGTTTCCTGAACAGGGTTGATCGATCTATACCAAGATTTTGGGCAGTTTTTACAACACCAGAATACTTCGTCAATGATTCTTCCAGGATAGTTTTTTCAAAGGCATCCACCCTTTCTTTAAGAGTGTCAGAGTCTGAAGCATCGATACTGAGGAGTTCTAAACGTATTTTAGGAGGAAGATCTTTGGCAGCTATCTCCTCATTCTGAACTGTTACAACCATTCGTTCAACGATGTTTTTCAACTCTCTGATATTACCCGGCCAGTTGTATCCGTATAAAAGATTTAAGGCTTCAGGCTTAAATTGCTTGGAAAGATGGTAAACTTCATTGAATTTATTCAGGTAGTGAGTGATAAGTGATTTTATATCATCACGTCTTTCTCTCAAGGGCGGAATAAAAACAGGGACTACATTCAGTCTGTAATAAAAATCTTCTCTGAGCTTTTGAGCTTTGATTTTTTTTTCTAAATCGCTGTTTGTAGCAGAAATAAGCCTGAAGTTTACCTTAATCGGTGTTTGCCCGCCCAGACGGTATATGGTTCCATCCTGAAGAACTCTTAATAATTTCACCTGAATTGAAAGGGGCAGCTCCCCTACTTCATCGAGAAATAATGTTCCTTTATCAGCCAGCTCAATTAGCCCTGTTTTCCCCTGTTTCGACGCATCGGTAAATGCTCCTGCTTCGTAACCGAATAACTCGGATTCAATCAGCTGTTCAGGAATCGCCCCACAGTTCAGTTTTATAAACGGACCGCCCTTTCTAAGACTGGACTTATGAATGACTTTACATATTTCTTCCTTCCCGGTACCAGATTCACCCCTGATCAATACTGTTGTATCCATCCCTGCTATACGCTGAGCTAACAGAACAATCTGCTTAATCTGCTCGCTACCAATAATGAAATCGGGGCTGTCAATCTGGGCCGCCCGGTAAAGCTTCAGCTCTTCCTCATATTTCTGAACCTTAGTGTCTACTTCTTCAAGTTCGCGTTTGACTTTGTTTAACTCAGTGATGTCCCTCGAATAGCAAACTACTCTATGAATCTTTCCATTTTTAAAAAAAGGTGTGGCTGTAACTAGAACCTCTTTATCGGCATGAGTTTTCTGCAGAATAGTAACAGGCTTTTTTTCTTCGAGTACTTTCAGGGTTACAGATTCATTATATATCCCCTCTTCAAGCAGCTGATATATAGATTTATTTAAAACAGCTTCCCGACTGACACCTTCAACCGTTTCACAGGCCTTATTTATATCGAGAGAATTCCCCTCTCCGTCAAAAATATGTATCACATCTGGTGATGAGTCCATGATTATCGAGAATTCATCTTCGCGTACTTGTGTTTCTCTATCTGTCATATTCAAATTATCAACCATATGTTGCAGCATTGCAACAGTTTATACAGTAATTACTTCATTATCGATGCTGTTCAATGTCCTATCTAGTAATAATTAATTTTATTTATTTATTTTTATTTACCCTTAAAGTTTAAGTTCAGCCCGATCGATATTAGAAATAAGGGTAAGACCCGGAGATTTTCATCTGAATCTCCTGGATTTTTCCTCTTGGTTTAATTATCGGGCAAAATTTAGCCCATATTAGCGTTTTTTCAAAAAACGTGCCAAGTTATCCAGTATTTAAAGAGTTTTTAATAAAAAAGCTCTTTAATAAATAAAATGACTTCGTGTAAGCGGAGTTGGGCAAGGATGCCCTAAATATTTTCATGGAGGAAGATATGATAATAAATCACAATCTTAGTGCGATGTTCTCCAACAGAACTCTTGGAGACACAAATCTGGCAACATCAAAGAACATGGAGAAACTCTCTTCAGGTCTTCGAATCAACCGAGCAGGCGACGATGCTTCAGGTCTTGCTGTATCTGAAAAGATGCGCTCACAGATCAGAGGTCTTAAGCAGGCTTCAGACAATGCTGAAAACGGAATATCCTTTATTCAGGCAACAGAAGGCTATCTTGGTAACACCCAGGCTATTCTTCAGAGAATGAGAGAACTCTCAGTCCAGTCTGCAAATGGTATCTACAGCGAAGAAGACAGAATGCAGATTCAGGTCGAGATTTCACAGCTCGTTGATGAAGTTGACAGAATTGCATCACACGCCCAGTTCAATGGTATGAACATGCTCACCGGTCGTTTCGCTTCTGAAACAGGTGAAAACGTTGTTACTGCTTCAATGTGGTTCCATATCGGTGCTAACATCGACCAGAGAGAACGTGTTTTCATTGGAACAATGACCTCTACTGCACTTGGTGTAAAAGAAATTGGCAGCGGCGACATTCTTGACCTTCAGACCCCCGAAGGTTCAAACATGGCAATAGGTACAATCGACAGTGCTCTCAAGACTGTTAACAAGCAGAGAGCTGACCTTGGTGCATACCAGAACAGACTTGAGCATGCGGTTAGAGGCCTTGACGTAGGTGCTGAGAACCTTCAGGCTGCAGAATCGAGGATCCGTGATGCTGACATGGCTGAAGAAATGGTTTCTTACACAAAGAACGCGATTCTTGTACAGGCTGGAACAGCAATGCTTGCTCAGGCAAACATGAAAACACAATCTGTGTTGCAATTGCTTGGATAAGGGACTATACTCTTAGGAGAATAGGACAAGAAGACTTGTTTCAAACAAGTTTGGTCTTAAGTTCTTTGTAACTTGGTTCTTCCTTGTTACAAAGAACCGATCTTTGAAAAATACCCTCTTAGCATGGTAAAGTGAGGAGAAATTCCCAGTTCACATAAGTGTTCGGAATTTCTCCTTGTTGTGCAGGATACGTAAAGCTAAAGCTTTGTCGGAGGAAGCGCGAGAGTCTTCCGGTTTTCTGTACTGCTATGCAAAAAACGAAGGCAAGGGATGCCTTCTTAACCTATCAAGGAGGGTTATTATATGATAATTAATCACAACTTGAGTGCTGATTATGCTAACAGACAGTTAGGCATAAAAGCCTCTGACATGACCGGAAACCTGGAAAAACTGAGTTCAGGTATGAGAATCAACAAAGGCGGTGATGATGCTTCAGGTCTGGCAGTTTCTGAAAAACTCAGAAGCCAGATTAGAGGTCTGAATCAGGCTGAGAGAAATATTGAAAATGGTGTTTCTTTTATCCAGACTACCGAGGGGTTCCTTCAAAATACTCAGGATATTCTTCATAGACTCAGAGAGTTGTCTGTACAGTCAGCTAACGGTGTCTACACTCAAGAAGACAGAATGCAGATTCAGGTTGAGGTATCACAGCTTGTTGATGAGATTAATAGAATTGCTTCTCATGCCCAGTTTAACGGCATGAACATGCTAACAGGTGCTTTTGCTTCAGATTCAGCGACCGGACAGATTATGCAGTTCCAGGTTGGTGCAAACATGGATCAGAATGAACGGATCTTTGTAGGTACAATGACCGCTGCTGCTCTCGGTATCGAAAATACCCAGGGTGGAGAGGGAACTATCTCAATCCAAAATCCTGAAGATGCAAATATGGCAATTGGTCTTGTTGACAGTGCACTCAGACATGTTTCACAGCAGAGAGCCGATCTTGGTGCATACCAGAATAGGTTCGAAATAGCTTCGAAGGGTGTTGCAATTGCTGCAGAAAACCTTCAGGCTGCGGAATCATCAATTAGAGACGTCGACATGGCATCGGAGATGTCTGAATACGTTAAGAATCAGATACTTCTTCAGTCAAGTACTGCTGTTCTTGCTCAGGCGAACACTTCTCCCCAGGCAATTTTACAGCTTCTTTAATTCTGAGACCGTAAACGGTAAAGAGATTTCTGGACGTTATCTTTTTGCTTACAGCTTTATTGCTGGAATTATAGGAAGGGGCTCGCGCCCCCTTCCCTCTTTTACAAAGATGAAACACGGGTGATTAAGCAGGTCATTTAAAGCGCAGATTGCGCAGCAGCTTTGATAGGTAGCTAGGCATTGCGTCAGCAATGCAGATAACCGGAATACGAAGTATTACGGTTATAAACCAAGGAGTGGTGTTATGGAAATTGATTTACAAACAATAAATTCAACTTCTGTGCCGGTTAAACAAAGAACTGACACTTCTTCTCGAAAAATTGAGACAACTAAAGTAAAGGCACGAACTGAAGAATCTGTTAAAAAGGTGCAGGCGGCAAAAGATACTGCCATAAAGCAGCTTGAAACTGAGATTCAGAGGACAGAAGAACAGCGGCAGAGAATAGACGCAGAAAAATATCTCAAACAAATTATTAATATAACCGAGGTCTTCAACCGCAAACTCAAATTCAGTATAGATAAGGAATTAGACCAGGTTATCGTAAAGGTCGTTGACGCCGAAACCGATAAAGTAATTAAGGAGATCCCTCCGGATGAGCTTAAAAGGCTGTATGCCAAAATGAAAGAAGCGATAGGATCAATAATCGATACGATGATTTGATTCACCGAGGGAGAGGTTAGCAGCAGATGTCTGATATAACGATCCCCGGTGTAAACAGCGGCCTGAATACTGAAAGTATAGTCTCAAAGCTCATGGAGCTTGAGCGCATCCCTTTAAACCGAAAAGAAAACGAACGCGACTCATACGAAGGCGAAAAAACTATATGGCAGGATCTGTCCCGGAATCTGACTAAACTCGAAACTACTGCAAAAAACCTCTACGGAGCCGACAACCCCTTCAATGAGAGGATTGCCGAATCTTCAAATGAAAAGGTGCTCACTGCGGTTGCCGAGCGCGGAGCTCTGGAACAGGAAAAAGAGATTACAGTCCTTAAAAAGGCATCAGCCGATCGTTTTCTCTCCGATTCAATTAATGAAGACTTTGAAGCCCCGTCCGGAACCTATGTCTTTTCGGTCGGAGATGAAGAAATCAGCTTTAACTTCAGAGGCGGTTCCATAAACAGGCTCGCCGACCGGATTAACAACAGAGGCCGCGACATGCTGCGTGCCCAGGTTATTAAAGATACTCCGGATACAACAGTCATGCTGATAGAATCAACCAAGGAAGGTCTCGAAAATAAACTTGATTTCAAAGAAGGCACAGCCCTCGAATTTGCTGTTTCAGCAGGCATTCTCAAACAGATCGATTCATCACTGCGCAACATACCCGCTGCTCCCTCCGCTGATTCCACCGGTACCGAAGAAACTGCATCGGGTCGGCTCATGCTTAACCCGGGAGCAGACGGGCGATTCATCATTTCACCTCCAGTCAAGGACAACGGCAAACTGCTTGTTGAGTTTGAGGTTGAAATTAATGATCTGGAGGAGGGAGCATGGACCCCTCCTGACGTGCCCCAGGGACCTGATGACCCGGCAGCCGCAGCGATAGATTTCAAGGGAATCAACATTTTCAACTCAGTAAGCGGTATCAGCCTTCCGGAATGGGAGGCTCCCCTGCCCCCTGAAAAGGTCGTCGATTTCGAGGTGTTTTCTTCTATGAACGGCAATACTGAGAAATTTTTCCCTGCTCTTCGCGATACCACACAGAAGCAGAAGATAACCGTGAAGCTCTCTGATCTCGGCGGCCGGACTGACGCTATAATCTTTAAAAACAACAACACATATAAAGAAATAACTGTTTCCGACATTAAAATATATGATCCGAATGCCAGAGGCAACTGGGAACCGGCACGTCCTATTGAGCAGGCTTCCAATTCTAAAATGCTCATTGACGGCATCGAGATAACCCGAAACAGCAACATTATTGAGGATCTCGTTCCCGGAGTAACCCTTACCCTGAGGGGAGAGGACGATGAACCTGTAGAACTAACTATTACCCCCGATAATGAGCTTGTGAAAGACAAGATTATAAACTTTGTAGCGAATTACAACAGAATACAAGCTGATCTGGCTATTCTTACTACAAACGATGCCACTGTAATTTCAGAGATAGAATATTTTACTGAAGATGAAATAGAAAAAGCGAATAAACGACTTGGATACTTCCAGGGAGATTCTACATTGACTCAAATGAAATCAAGACTGCAGCTGATAATGATGAACCCCTACTCTTCTGAAACCGATGTGACATTGAGACTGTTATCCCAAATCGGTATTTCTACCAATTCAACCGGTTTTGGCGGCGGAATAAATAATTCAAAACTTCGGGGATATATTGAAATTAACGAAGACAAACTGGACACTTCTCTAGAGACCAATATCCGCGGTGTTAAGGATCTTTTTGGCCTTGATACAGACGGGGATCTGATTATTGATAACGGCGCAGCTTACAAGGCTCAGGAATATATGAAACCTTATACGGGGGGCAACGGCATTATTGCCTATAGAATGACTAGTCTCGATTCCAGAATAGACCGTACGGAACGAGATATCACGAATTATGAAATCAAACTTGAAGATAAAGAAGCCGAGCTGAAGAACAAGTATGCAATTATGGAGGGAAACATTAATGCCCTGCAGCAGAGCTCGAATTCTCTTAATAATCTAAACAATAACAACAGAAACTAGCAGGAGAATAATTAATGGATATTTTCATAAATGAGCAGAAGATTGATTTTAAACTTGAAAATGAAACCGTCCTCTGCGAAGTTGTTGAAAGCCTGGACTCATGGGCAAAAAAAAGCGGATTTCACATACAGGAGATTCTTTTTGACAACTCTGAATATATTGCCTCTGAAGACAGCAATACTCCTCTGAGTACAATTTCAGATTTGAAAGTAACGGCAAAAAGCAGATTCGAAATCCATCAGGATAACCTGCAGCTTCTCTATCAGTACGTCAGCCTTTTTATAAAATCACTCGAAGGCGGAAACAAGAAACTTCTGACGGAACTTAAATCCAATGCAGTTCCGGTGACAGGACTGCTTGCTGACTTTCTGGAAGAAGACCGTGCATCTGCTGAAACTGTTAGTGCAAGTCTGCTTGAGAATATCAACATCCTGGATCCTGAAAATATACAGACTGATGATGAATGCTTTATAGCACTTGTAAGACAGTTATCAGGCTTAAAGATTATCCTGAACGAGCGCATCTCGGAATTAGGCGATCCTTTAGGTGAGCTTACAAAAACTGCAGCAGCATTGAAACTGTCGCAGCAGGAGATGAATGATATTTCAGTACTGCTTCAGACAGGTAAGGACAAGGAAGCATTAAACTGTATTATCAGATTCTCTGAACTGAGCCAGAAAACTCTGCGGCTCTACCCTATTCTCAGTAACAGCAATTTTGTAGCCTTTGATGAAATGATCGTTGACGGAAAGAAATTTTCAGAATACTATCTCGATTTAAACGGAATACTGACCGAGTTGATTGAAGCTTTTACGGCAAATGACAGCGTTCTAATAGGTGACCTGCTTGAATATGAGATAGCGCCCAGACTTGAGAGCCTGATCAGTGTTCTCGAAGATATACTTAAGGAGCATCAGCGATGATAAACCTTCCTTTAATGCAGAAAATACTCCCGAGCATCCAGGGCGGAAGCGGCAAAGAAAACACGGTTACCCTCATTGTAATTGTCGGAGTCATCCTGGCAATAATTATAGCGGGACGGGTAGCCGGCGGAGGGCAGAGTTCCGGAAGATCCGGCAGTTCTGCTTCGCGAAATTCAAAACCGAAGAAATTCAACCGCCGCACCTTCCTCAGAAAGGCATCTTCATACGGTCTGACAAAGGTCCAGTGCAATACTCTGGCTAATCTGGTTGTTAAATATAAGATGAATAATCCCTATCTGGTTTTCACACACAGCAATCAGCTTGATTCCCTCCTTCGAAAATCTATTTCTGAAATAGAATCCCAGGTATCATCTGATCAAGTTAAAGAAGCCCAGAAAGTCACTATATTCAGAATTAAACAAGCAATTGAGAGAAACTCGAATAAAAGCAAAGCCTTCAGTTCCACGGGCTCGATACCGAACGGACAGACTATTGCCATCAGCCCCAATTCAGGAGGACGCTTTCAGTCAAAGATTAATACAAATCTGAAAAACTATATCAGCGCAACTGTTCCGGAAAATCAGTCGGGCTCACAGGTCAGATGGAAGAAGTGGACCCCCGTCAAGGTTTTTTTCTGGAAAAGAAACGGGCAGGGATTTACCTTTGATTCAAAGGTAACTGGTTATTCAGTCATCAGAGGAGTACCGAGTGTACTGCTTCAGCACTCCGGCAAGGTTAAACAGGCTCAACAGCGTAAGTTCCGCAGAAAAGATATCAGCAGACCTGCTTATTTTTTCCCGGTCAAGGTTATTCCCGTTGGTATTGGCAAAAAGGCAAAAAAACGTGCGATAGTGGAGAACGACAGAGGAGCTCTTGGTACATTAATCGATGTATCTGCCGGAGGCTGCGCCATCAAGTCTACAAAACCGGTGCCTAAGGCCGGACTCATCAAACTTCAATTTGAATCAGGTGAGGGACATTCCATATGGTGTTTCGGCAAGGTAATAAATGTACAGAAAGCTGCTCCGATGGGGGGCATAATGCATGTAGTATTCACCAAAGTAACACATAAAAACCTGAATTCAATCAATTCGTTTGTATATGATTATTGAAATTGTTATAATTAGATAAGAGATCAGGCGGAGGCCGAATGGAAATAATTAAGCTTAAAAATATAGAACGAAAAGACTCACTGATACATTATATAAACAAATATGACTGTATAATCGCATATAAATCAGACGACAAAATTCATGAGAATAAAATTGGAATCATACTCGAGAAAACTGCCTTAGGCACTACTAATATCCAACTGGAAGTAAAAAATGCAGCACTTCAGAGCAGCATTGAGAGCATAAAAGAATATATTGGGAAACAGAACAAAAAGGGCGTCTTTGTCTGAAATAACAGCAGCAACGACAGAAGATATGCTTGAACTCGGCGGCAGGCTATCGGAGATCTCCGCTCCGGGTATGGTTATAGCATTAACCGGAAGTCTTGGTGCTGGAAAAACAACCCTTGTTAAAGGTATAGCAGAGGGTTTAGGAATAAAGCAGGCAGTAACCAGTCCGAGTTTTACCATAATCAAGGAATACTATGAAGGCCGGTTGCCTCTTTTTCATATGGATCTTTACCGCATTGATAATTATGAAGAACTCTACATGATTGGTTTCGAAGAATTGATTTATGGAATTGGATTGTCTATAATTGAATGGAGTGAAAAAGCTGAAGAGCTGATTCCTCCTGATGCTGTCGGAATTGAAATAAAAATCCTTTCAGACGGCAGAAGAACAGTTTTTTTAAATGGTATAAAATTATGAACATACTCGCATTTGATACAGCTGGTAATTTTCTCAGTACCGGTTTAGCTACCGAAGACGGATTTTTTGAAGAGAACCGTGCAGCAGGCCTGAGACATTCAGAATACCTTCTGCCTTCGGTAGAAAGACTCATGAACAGTGCCGGCCTGGGATTTAATGATATCAATCTTATTGTCTGCTCCAAGGGTCCGGGATCTTTTACAGGTCTCCGTATCGGCATGTCTACAGCAAAGGGTCTGTCGTCAGGATGTAATGCCCCGATTGTTTCAGTCAATAATCTTGACGCGATTGCATATAATTTCAGTTTTTTCAGCGGTGCCGTAATGCCTGTTATTGACGCAAGAAAAAAGAGATTCTATACAGCGGTTTACCGCGAAGGCTCTCTTGTATCTGACTATCTCGACATTTCTGCCGAAGAGATATCTGTAAAAGCGGGTAAATATGAGCGAGTTCTTTTCACTGGCCCTGGAAGCGGACTTCTCAAAACCAGCCTGCCGGATACCGACGCAGAATATAAGTTCACACCAGCCGAATACAGTCTGGCTCCCGTACTAATAAGTATGGGCAGAAAAATTTACGAAGAAGAGGGGCCTGATCCTGATGATTCCGGACCATTCTATATTAGACTAAGTGATGCGGAGCTTTCTAAACAGTGAAAAAAAACTGCCTTGAAACAATGACCAAGCTATATGAGTCGTCTACTATCCCTGTCGTTATTTTTTCCAGTGATATGGAAATATTCTGGTTTAACGAAAGCTTTAGAGCCTACTTTCCGGGGCGCAAACTTGAAAGTGAAAATATGTCGGCATTGACGCGGACACAGCTCAAAATGAATCTGGCTACAGCAAAGGGATACTCCGGTCGTTTTCAGATAAAATTGAAATCGGACAAGAAGGTTTCTTCTTCTATTGTTTTACTCGTTTTTCCTGTAGACACGACAAGTCTACCCCCCATGCAGTTCGTCGGCTACATAGATGACATCACCCAGGACAGAAATATGATGCTCAGAAAAACATACCTGGGACTTCTAGAAGCATCCAAGCTGAAAGATGATGATACCGGCAACCATATCAAACGCGTGGGTGCCTATGCAAGAAGGCTGAGCGAGGAATGTTATCACCGCAGCATATTCCCGCAGATTAACCCCGATTTCATTGAGAACATACACTTTCTTGCGCCGATGCATGATGTTGGAAAAATCGGCACCCCTGATGAGATTCTGTCGAAACGCGGCCCCCTGGATGAGGGGCAGTGGGCGATTATGAAGGAACACACCATTAACGGTGCTCTCATACTTTCCAATTATCCTGATATTATGGCTCCTGAAATAGCACGCGGTCACCATGAGAAATGGGACGGAAGCGGTTATCTTTTCGGTCTCGCAGGTGAAGATATTCCCCTTGCGGCACGTATAACGGCTATAGCTGATGTATATGATGCTCTAAGAATGAAACGAAGCTATAAAGAGGCATTCTCACACGAAAAGGCTATCGAAATAATGACGGATGATAAGGGCAAACATTTTGATCCTGATCTATTCGATGTTTTTCTGTCAATCCACGGAGTTTTTTCAAGTATTTATGAAGCGCTTTCCGATGATGCTGAAATAATCAAACCTGATGAGATTGAAGAGCTTCAGGCTGTCGAAGAGATCGAAGAAATATAGCTCCTAATCTTCTTTTATGAGATCATCAAGTTCGGGAAGTTCAATCGAAACCATAGCAGCTTCTCTGTTTTCCTGCTGTATAGCCAGGTAAACTTCCTTTCTGTAAACCTTAATTTCTCTCGGGGCATTAATTCCGAGTTTAACCTGATCACCCTTTATCTCTATGACCGAGACTTCTACGTTGTCGCCGATAGTGATACTCTCATTGAGCTTTCTTGTAAGAATCAACATGCCGTATCCTTAGAGCCTGATAATTCCTCAATAATATAATGCTTTGTTTTCCATCGCAGGTCTAATGTTATACTCTGCCGTCCCTGTTTATTATCTCTATTGATTATAATCGGCCCCTGAAGATTTGCAGACATCTTCTGCTGATTCTGGGGAACTGTTACAATTGCGAACATCAGGATGTTATCTTCCTCCGTCCCCGTCAGCCCAATCTCTTCGAGATCTCCGGCAAGAACATCAAGATCATAATCTTTTCTGAACACAAGCGGATTTATAAGAACAAAGGCAGTTTCTTTGACATCCAGAGACTGCAGCCAGTAGAAGGGTTGCTGTGCTGCATCAAGCAGAACAAAATCTTTGAACTGTTCAAATCCGAATATCCCGAACGGGAAATGTATTTTTTGTCGTTCGTCGATATCAATTTTACCATAGGCTTTGGTATTTACAGTCAGCATCAGTTACCTCAAATAATCAAGCAGGGTTGGTTTTAGTACTTTGGCGGCTGTCTGCAGGGTAGCCTGCTGCGTCCGTTCCATCATCTTTAATTCGGTTATAGCCTCTGCAAAATCCAGATCGACTGCATTCGAGTTCATTTGCTGGATATTCGGAATCTCATAGGCTATGCGTTCGTAGGTTGTCTGCAGTCTTGTATCCTCGGCACCCAGACGGGCTAGCTCTGAGAGCATGTTGTTATGCGACAGGTCTATGCCCTTGAGAGCCATCCCGCCGATATCTATCGTATTTCCGGAATAGAGATCATCACGCAGTTTTATGACCATATCGAAGAGGGAGCCGCCCGAAACCCTTGCGTCGCGATTTATATTTGCCGGCGGACTTCCGGCATTTGCTGAAACAAGGCCGACATCCTTTAAAACCGAACCGCCGTCACTGTCCTCCATCCATATCTGATGAGGGGTTGTCGACTTTAAAATAATCGAACTCGTCACTGGATCAAGCTGGGCCTTTACTGCAATATCCGCCCTGTTAATCTTCGACATTACAGCATGAACGTTGTCTCCTGCATTCAGGTTGATCTTTTCCCCGTCAATGATGATTGAACTATCCTCAGAAACGCTGTAATTCGATGCATCAACCGATGAGAAGATCTGCTGCTGTTCGGCCCAGAAAACACGGTTGCCGGGAAAATCAACATTGATGTAGCTGTTTTCTGATACCTCGGCAAGCTGCTTGTTCACAGTGCCGAGGTATTCAACAGAGGTTATCCTTGTTCCGGAAACTCCGGGAATCATCCCCCTGTCAGCTCTGAAAGCGAGACCTTTATTCTTGTCGCCTGCAAAAATCGTATCACCGTTTCCGTTTTCAGCATTTGAAATTGCAACAAGCTCATTCAGAAGCTGATCAACCTCTTCGGCCATATACGCCTTATCTTCCTTCGAATAGGTATCATTGGCACCCTGGACAGCCAACTCCCTGATTCGAAGAATGATGTCGTTTGCACTTGTAATATATCCCTCGGCTATCCGATGGTCACCCTGCACCGTCTCAATATTATCTGAAAATCTCGAAAGCCTGGTAATCTTAGACTGAAATCTCGTCGAATGCGCTGCCGCCAGGGGGTCATCGCGAAGCTCTTTAACCCTGGCCTGCTCCCCTATCTTTGCCTGCAGATCTCCCATCTTCCATTCCTGAAGACGCATTCGATACTGATAATCATCGTTAGGCATGTATGTGCTTATTCTTTTCATCTAAATCAGACCCCCATTCGGTTGATTATGGTGTCGAGCATCTCATCAAAGGTGTTCACCACTCTTGCCGCTGCGGTATAGCCATGCTGAAACTTAATCATCTGGGCAAGCTCTTCATCCATGTTTACCCCTGATATAGATTCCTGAAGCCCTTTGAGTTCCTTCATGATAATGTCCTCGGTCTCCAGCGCACGTTCAGCTGTTTCACCCCTTAGGCCTATATCGGCGACCGTCTTAGCAAAAAACTCATCAAAACCGGGGACATTCCCTACCATAACCTGACTGTTTCTCAGGGCAGCAATGGTGATAGCAGCACTGCCGTCGCCCGGTTTTGCCGCCCTGCCGTTCTCGCCGTAGCCCGCAGCAATTGCCGCCGGATCATTTTTGATCATATCGCTTATTTCGACATATCCGGACGGATGCGACAACGGTGCAACTGCAAACAGCGTCTCAGGCCCCTGCAGCTGATTAACAGCGTCTGCTGCCTCCCAGTCATACGCCCCGGCTTCGCCTGTTGCAGCCAGGATTCCTGAATAACCGACGAGGAACTGTCCTGAATCTTCTACATGTCTGATGACAAAATCGGGATTCTCAATAAGCTTCGCAGGTGCGGCTTTCAGAGTCAGCTGTCCCAGTCTGTTGAGCCCGGCAGTAACCTCCGAGCCTGAATAATTTATTCTATCGACGATATCCTGTACGGTATCTGTCGGGTAATAATCAATTGGGTTTACGCCCTCGGCTGCTGACAGGGTAATCGTACCGCTGAGACCTATCTGTTCCTGAGCCTCGAGGCTGTTCGCTCCGTTAATCCTGAACACCCAGCTTGAATCATACTCGCCGTCTCCGTTTCGGTCATAGTTTCCCGCTACGTTGTTGATAAACGGATATTCCTTGAAAAAATCAACCCCGGTTTTACCATTTAGCCCGTAACCGGCACTGTGATTTTCGTTCACAAGATCAACGAAGTTGACGGTCATCATATCGAAGTTCTGAATCTCTCCGCGAACATCTCCGTCGCGCAGCTCAATAAGCGATGCAAGTTTTCCTCCGCCGAACCATGCGTCTTCGCCGGTTTCAGACCATACAACATTCAGGTATCCTTCGTTCTGCGGGTCAGGCTCAGCCTTTATCCCATGCACCAGACGCCCCTGCATCAGGTGTAGTCCACCGGTGTGGATCGTAAACTCATCCGGATCACGTCCATCGGTAGTAATATTTATTATTGACGAGAGGTCGCGTACGAAACGGTCTCTCTGGTCATACAGGTCATTCGGGTTATCTCCGACCGCTTCAATCTTCACAATCTGCTCATTTAGATTCGAAATCTCACCGAGAATCGCATTCACACGGTCCACAGTAACCTGAACATCCTCATCCAGCATGGTTCTTATATCTTTCAGCGACTGATACCTGTTCTGCATACCGTCCGCAAGAGCCTGTCCGCGCTCAATTACAGCCTGACGGGCCGGAAGCTCGTCGGGGTGCAGTGAAAGTTCCTGCCACGATTCCCAGAATTTATCCATTAATGTGCGTACCGATGCTTCGGTTGGTTCATTATAAACCTGCTCAACCATTAAAAGATACTTGTCCCGCGCTTCCCACCAGCCCTGATCATCACCCTGGGCTACAATTCGGTTCTCAAGAATCATGTCTCTTATGCGCTCAACACGGGTAACCTGAACTCCCTGACCTATCTGTCCCGGAGTATTTTCCCGGTTTAATCCGGGCATATAGAGCGGATCTACAGCGCTCATTTCAACCCGCTGTCGGGAATATCCATCAACCGATGCATTGCTGATATTATGACCTATAGTCGACAAGCCCTGCGTATGTGCAACGAGACTTCTTTTACCCATTTCAATTCCTGTAAAGGTCGACTGCATAAAACTCTCCTTTAACAAACCGCCAGGATGGCGGTTATTCAGTCAGAAGTTTGCCTGCAAACTTCAATAATTTAATTGAACATGGATGTTCAATTAAATTAACTCTTCTATAAATGCCGGTTTAAAATCATCGGATCAGATTGAACCGGTTTTTCGCAGCCTCGGCTCGAATAGATTCTACCCTTTCTATGGGGAAAGACTTCTTCGAGCACTGCTTTGCTCGTTTCTCCGACCGTCCTGACATATTGATCAATACCGGCTGTTATTCCCTGCATCCGCAAAAGGGCGATTTTCATCTTTCTGTAACCGCCGAGACAGTCTTCACGATTCTGTCCTTTCATATGCATTGCTACGGCATAAAATCCGTCATCATCATTTTTATTCAACTTCGATTTAAGCTTCAGATATGTGCTGTTTCTCGCATCTTCAACTTTTTCCATCTTTGCTGAGAGCGGACTCAAAGTATTAATAATAACTTCCATATCTTCCCACAAATTATCGCGCAGGGCCTTCTGGAGTTTTTCTTCTTCACTGCTGATGCTGTCAAGAAGTATTGTTTCTTCATTCATCAGATTCGCAAGTTTTACACTTAATGTATCTATACTCATAAGATTACACCTCATTTCTATCTTCGGAATCTGAAAAAAGTTGTTTAGATAAATTTAAAGAATTTTGTTTATTTTTAAAAAGATGATATAATGAGTATATATTTTGAGTCACGGAGTCATAAATTGAGTCAAATCACCTTACGACAGCTTCCTGTCCAACTCGAAAATCAGTTGAGACAACTGTCAAAGCAGAATCGAACAAGTTTGAATAAAACTATAACTACCTTACTGATGTATAGTCTGGGAATATCATCAGATATAGAAAAGAAACGGGATCTGTCAGATTTGGCAGGAACATGGGATGAAGATGAGTATTCGAAATTTACCGAAAATACCGAATTTTTTGACAACATAGACAGGGAGATTTGGGAATGAGGTTCTGCCTTGATACAAATGCATATTCTGATTTTAAGTACGGCAATATATCTTTATCCGATATTTTTGAAAAGGCAGACGAGATTCAGGTACCCGCTACCGTTCTTGGAGAACTCTATTCGGGCTTTCAAATGGGGAAGCTTACTGATAAAAATCTTAAAGAATTGAAAATCTTTCTCAAAAGACCTGGAATATTCAAAACAGACATCACTGATGAAATTGCATTTCGCTATGGGTATCTTATAAAACTGTTAAAAAAGCAGGGTACACCCATTCCGACAAACGATGTATGGATTGCAGCCTGTGCCATGGAAACAGGTACAATTCTACTCAGTNNGATAAACATTTTTCTGCAATCTCAGGGTTAATGACGCTGGACTGGAATTAACGATCTCTTAATCAGCTGATCTCACCCGTATAGCCTCCGCCGGAATGACTGATAAGAGTCAGAACGTTATCAATAGCATCCATATGATAATAAGGATCATGGCTTACGTATAAAAGTGTTGAATGATCACGTGCAACTACCCTCTCAGCTATTTTGATTACAAAGTCAGAATTGTAATCATCGAGCCCCTGACAGGGTTCATCAAGAATAAGAATCTGCGGTCGTTTCACAATGGCTCTGATAATCAAAACCGCCCGCTTCATTCCTTCCGACAGACTATCGAAGGGCTTTACAAGCAAATCACCCATCCCGAACTCATGGCACCAATCACGGGCCTTTTCGATCTGAACGGGATCAGGCCTATCATAGAGACCTATTGAATCAAAGAAGCCCGAAACTACAACTGAAAGTACATTCTGGCTAATTCTATGCTGCCGCTGCAGTGCTCCTGAAACATAGCCTATCTGCTGTTTAATATCCCATATTGTTTCACCGCTGCCGCGCTTTCGGCCGAATAGAAATATATCCTGTCCGTATGCCTTGGGGCTGTCACCGTTAATAAGACTTAGAAGGCTAGATTTACCGGAACCATTGGGACCTATAATCTGCCAGTGTTCCTGACTCACAACTCTCCAGTTTATATCAGTAAGAATCTGATTTTCATAATAACTCATTCTAACTGCTTCCATCCTGATGAGTTCGGTCGCCTCAGGCTTCGATACCACCTGAACCGGCTGTCCTTCGGTAAATGACGGCAGAGGCTGGAGCCCCTCCCTCGAGTCACTTTTAATATGTTCAAAAGACGCGTACTCTTTCAGACTGCCTTCTTTCAGCATGAACAAGCGCCTGCAGACATTCAAATCATCGAGTCGTCCGGAGATCAATACCAGAGCACTCACCTCCTTTTTAATCTCACCTATCAGTCGATGTAAACCTGTTCGGGTAGCGAGGTCGAGACCGGTATAGGGGTCGTCGAGAATTAAAATATCCGGTTTGGACAAAAGCGAACTTACAATCATCATCTTTCTAAATTCGCCGGTTGAGAGAAATTTAATTCCACGGTCAAGAATGTGGCTAATACCGAACATTGCTGCATATCGATTAATATCAGATTTATCTTCATCATCAATATATATTCGGAAAATATCATTCACACTGCGGCCAGGATCAATCCTGCCTTCCATAAACTCTGAGTCATCATTATATCGGTCTTCCTCAAGCATTCTTTTCCGCTCAGCCGAAGAAACTACTGCGGCTTGTACTCCGTCAGTTAATTCCATACTACCCTGATCATTTTTCAAATTGCCGGCAAGCAGCTCGGCCAGAAGACTCTTTCCCGAGCCGTTTAGACCGTAAACTCCAAGAGTATCGCCATCGCAGATGCTTATATTAATATCATTAAGCTTCTCTTTCCGCTTGATGCTCAGGCCTGCACCCTTCAAACTGAGTAAGACAGTCATTTCGTTCATAAATTAAAAATCCTAAGTAAGGGGTTGTTGCATATTGCGCAATTACCGGTGGTAATATTTGCAATATTCGCAAGGTTGACAACTATTGCTAACAGTTATATCCTTTCTTCAACAATATGACAAGGATAATACTATGAACTATTTTAATTCAATACCATTGCGTGAACAACTCAAACAGCTCGGCACCTGTGATTTCCTCGATAAATCTGAGTTTTCAGGTGTAGAAAAACTTAAGGGCAAGAAGATTGTAATTGTCGGCTGCGGTGCTCAGGGTCTCAACCAGGGCCTCAACCTCCGGGACAGCGGACTTGACGTAAGTTATTCGCTTAGAAAAGAAGCAATTGAGCAGAAACGACAGTCATACCTCAATGCATCAGAAAACGGCTTTGCAGTCGGAACACAGGAAGAGATGATCCCCAAGGCCGACCTTGTAGCGAACCTCACCCCCGATAAACAGCATTCAGCTGTTGTAAAATCAATCATGCCGCTAATGAAAAAGGGCGCCACCCTTTCTTACTCTCACGGTTTTAACATTGTTGAAGAAGGTATGCAGGTTAGAGACGACATAACAGTTGTAATGATTGCCCCTAAGTCTCCCGGCTCCGAAGTTCGTGAAGAGTACAAACGCGGTTTCGGCGTACCTACCCTGATTGCCGTTCACCCTGAAAACGACCCCAACGGCGACGGTCTTGATATTGCAAAGGCATACTGCTGCGGTACCGGCGGCGACAGAGCCGGTGTACTCGGTTCATCCTTTGTAGCCGAGGTTAAATCAGACCTCATGGGTGAGCAGACTATACTCTGTGGAATGCTTCAGGCAGGCAGCCTCCTCTGCTTCGACAAGATGACTGCTGATGGAATTGATGCAAGCTATGCATCAAAGCTTATCCAGTACGGCTGGGAGACAATCACCGAAGCAATGAAGCTCGGCGGCCTTACTAATATGATGGACAGACTTTCCAACCCCGCAAAGATTAAAGCCAATGAGCTGTCTGTGCAGATGAAAGGGATAATGAAACCGCTTTATCAGAAGCATATGGATGACATCATCTCGGGCGAGTTCTCAACAATAATGATGGCCGACTGGGCAAATAATGATAAAAACCTCCTCACCTGGCGTGAAGAAACAGGTGCAAGTGCATTTGAACAAACAGCCGCGGGAACTATGGAGATTGCTGAGCAGGAATACTTTGACAACGGGATTCTCATGATCGCAATGATTAAAGCAGGTGTTGAGCTTGCATTCGAAACAATGAC
>DMKD01000020.1 GCA_003454605.1 Spirochaeta sp.
CATCCGATGTCTCTAAATGCCATTATGGCTATGAGGATGTTATCTGTGAATTCTGTCAAATTTACTTTTCATGGTGTGACAGCTCATGCTGCGGCGGATCCTCATAATGGACGAAGCGCTCTTGATGCCGTAGAACTGATGAATGTCGGGGCTAATTACTTAAGAGAGCATATTACTACTGAATGCCGGCTGCACTACAGCATTACCAATGGAGGTGGGGAACCAAATGTCGTTCCTGCAACAGCACAGGTCTGGTATTATATCAGGGCACCCCGCCGCAGTGATGTGGAGGAAGTTTATGGCAGGTTGAAGAAGATAGCCGAAGGGGCAGCGTTGATGACAGAAACTTCTTTTGATATCGAGTTTCTTTCCGGGACTCATGACCTGATGCCGAATGACACACTTGGAAATACAATGGTTGAAGCTCTAAAAGAAGTGGGAGCTCCAAATTGGGATGCTGAAGATTATGCTTATGCAGATAAAATTACCGCATCCCTGCAACCAGGAATGAAGGAAGGGATGGTAAAGCAGTTTGGATTCCCTCCTGAGTTCGCAAAAATGACATTGCACGACTCCATTATGCCTATGCTTTTAAAGTCGGACAAAGTAATGCCCGGGTCTTCTGATGTAGGTGATGTCAGCTATATTGTTCCCACTGTTTTTGGAGGAATGACTACAAGCGCACTGGGAAGCCCAGGGCACTCATGGCAGAATGTCGCCCAGGCAGGGTCGCAGATAGGTTTTAAAGGAACCATAGCTGCAGCAAAAGTTATGGCATTAACTGCTTTGAAACTGATAGAGAATCCAGAGATTCTGGTTAAAGCCAAAGAGGAGTTTCAGGAAATGACGGGAGGCAAACCTTACAAATCTCCATTGCCTGAAGGGGCAAAGGCACCTGTTCATCAGTTTGAAGGACATTAATTTTACTTTTTCAATTAAAGTATAAAGGGGTTGACTGAGAAGTAATCTTGGCCAGCTCTTTTTATATAGCCCCTACTTTCTTGGGGCTATAGCTATATTCTTCAGATTATAAGCCATCATCAACAATCCCCATTCACATGATGCATTAGATTTCCCCCACCCATTAAATCTTCTAAACCTCCAATTACCTTTTACCTGTCCAAATACCGTTTCAACTTCTGCCCCGCGCTTTCGATATAGATGCCAGCCTTCATCCGTCTTCAATCTGTCTCTTGCCTTCTGTTGAAGTTGATAGCATTTAGGATTGAACTCCATTCTTTTAAACTTCGCCCGTGTACATTTCTCATGAGCGGAACAGTTGTCAGCACCGGTGCTAAACTGCAGGAAAACACCGGAATAAAGTTGCAGGTTCCGGCTTGAAAAAAAGGGCAGATTTCCTTTCAATAGGTTTAACAACAAATCTATAACAAAAGGAATCACCCTAAAATGCTGGAGCAACTAATGAATGAAGCGAAAAGCTTAAGACTGCAGGGATTAAAAATCACTGAAATCGCCAAGATGATGGGAAAAAGCGAGAAAACAATTTACAAGTATCTCTCAGAACCACCCCGCCAATGAAAGAAACGAGAATATCAAAGTCTTCTCGAACCCTTAAGCCTTTCATAGATACTATACTTGAAGAAACGCCTGATTACAATCGCGTGGTGTTGCTTGAGAGGCTTAAAAGGCAAGGATATAGGGGGAGCATAATCATTCTTAGAAATTATGCTGCAATAAAAACTGCGGAAATAAACAGCAAGGCTGTAATTCGATTTGACCCAGTACCCGGGTTCCAGGCTCAGGTAGATTGGAAGGTTCACGGTACAAGAATCATTGATGGAAAAAAACAGATACTATACGCATTCGCTATGGTCTTCGGTTATAGCAGAGCACCATTTGTCATTCATACAACTTGTATGGATCAGGCTCCACTCTTAGCATGTCATATACTGGCTTTTGAAGTCCTTACATGGCAAAAAAGGCTTCTTGATGCAGTATATCCAGTACTTTTCCTTGATTGTATTGTAATTAAGGTGCGAGAGAATAAAAGAGTCATCAATAAAAGCGTATTTCTTGCACTTGCAATTAACTCAGAGAGTAAAAAAGATCTTCTGGGTCTCTGGTTGTCAGAAAATGAGGGCTTAAAGTTTTGGATGAGCATTCTGACCGAAATCTGCATCGCGGAGTAAAAGATGTCTTTATAGTCTGTGTAGATGGATTAAGCGGCTTTCCTGAGGCTTTAAACGCTGTAATACCCCCAGGCTAAAGTTCAATTATGCATTGTACACCAAGTTAGGAACTCTCTAAAATATGTTTCGTATAAAGATAGGAAAGCTGTTGCAGCAGATCTGAAGAAAATCTATAGCTCTATTTCAGAAGAAGAAGCGAAGTTAGAACTGGATATTTTTGCTGAGAAATGGAATTAGCAATATCCTTTAATCAGCAGAAGCTGGTATCAGAACTGGGTTAACCTGATAATTCTATTTGATTACTCAGTTGAAATTAGAAAGATCATCTACACCACCAACGCCATTGAATCCTTAAACAGGGTAATAAGGAAATCGATTAAAAACCGAAAGATATTCCCAAATGACAATTCTACTATTAAGATAATTTATCTGGCAATTGAACAGGCCTCCAGAAAATGGTCGATGCCACTTAGGAACTGGACGCCTGCAATGAACAGATTCGCTATTGAATATGAAGGGCGATTTGATTACTGAAAATTGGGCTTTACACAGAAAATTTTACAGGTTCTATTTTTTCATTCAATCTCTGTGAGCTTGCGCCTTGTGGTGTTCTCGGTTACCGCGGCATAGAGCTCGATGTATTTCTTCATCTGGCTTGAATCGATTTTCGGGAACAGTACTTCCTCTATCTGAAACAATCCAACAGATTCGCTCATCGATACAGTGATTTTAACTGGCTTATTGCTGCCTTCTTCTATAGTAACCTTTTCAATCGAGGCCGCGGAATATTTATGGATATCACCGACCTGTGAGCCTGTTTCAATCAACATAGATTTTCCGCAGTATGCGTTCAATGATTGGAGCAGCAAGGACTACAGAATTCTTTTCATGATCCTGACGGCCTATCGACATCCCTGTGTCGTGGAGAAATGCTGATATTACTACAGCAACAAGGCTGTCTTCGTAAGTACCGCAGCCTTCCTTTTCGAGGCTGAATTTGATTCCATTCTTTCTGAGCAGCCCGGCCATGACTATTGCATTGAGGGCGACCTTGCGCATATGTACGGGGCCGTGATCATTGTAATTCAGCCTTTTAATTGACACCGTGTTGGCGTAGTCCTGAAGATGTGTTATTTCAGGATCGCTTATCATGTATTCAACTGCATCCCTGCATATTCCATCGAGGGTTTTTAGTATTTTCCGGTCGAGAGCCGTTTCCTTTGGTGATTTCATATATTTTCCTAATCATTGCCCGTCCCTGAAGGCGGGGACGTAAGGTAATTTTTGAATAGAAATATTCAAAATCAAGCAGAAATTGAACGGGAGGTTCAATTTCTGCATTGCTCCTTTGCCGAAATTATACTAATATTTTAAATAACCGGGTAGTGCAAAAACAGGCTAATTCTTATTGACAAAAAAAATTATCTTTGCTATGTTCATGCAACTATGTCATGCCTCTGTAGCTCAGTCGGTAGAGCACATCCATGGTAAGGATGGGGTCACCAGTTCGAATCTGGTCGGAGGCTTTACGGTAACTGATAGGAGATAGAGATGGCGAAAAAAGGTAAAGGTGGAATCGAGAAGATTGCACTAAAATGTAGTGAGTGTAACCGCCGAAACTACACCACTCAGAAGAACAGGCGGAATATGCAGGGCAAAATGGAGCTTATGAAGTACTGTAAGTGGGACAATAAGCACACCTTGCACGTAGAAACTAAGATAAAGTAATTAACATACAGGCCAGTAGCTCCAACGGCTAGAGCGCCGGTCTCCAAAACCGGATGTTGTAGGTTCGAATCCTACCTGGCCTGTATTTTTTTTATTGAAGTTCATGGAACGAACTTCAGAAAAGCTGCATTGCAGCTGAAAGTCGCATGCGACTTTTTAATTGAACGGGAGCTCAAAATGAAAAGGATTATTAATTTTTTCAAGGAAAGTATTTCTGAGCTTAAGAAGGTTTCATGGCCCAGCCGCGAAGAAGTAGGTTCATCCACCAAGGTTGTTGTTATTTCTGTAGTTATTTTTGCGGCAATTCTCGGTCTTGTGGACTTTCTGCTTGTTACAGGGATTGATAAGCTTTTCAGTTAAAAAAAAATACAGCCGCTGTTAATGGCTGATGTCCCTGTAATCGGATTGCTGAAGCAATAGGATTTCTAATGAAGTCAGATTACTATCGTAATCTTAAGGAAAGGTAATTATGGCTAAAGGCTGGTATGTGGTTCACACGTACTCCGGGTACGAAAATAAGGTAGAAAAGTATATTAGACTTCTGATGGAGGAGCCTGAGCTGAGTGAGGCTATCCTCGATATCAAGGTGCCTGCAGAAGACGTTGTTGAAGTTAAAGATGGTAAAAAGAAGATTTCTTCCAAGAAGTTCCTGCCGGGTTATATTCTTGTAGAAATGGATCTTCCTGAAGTCAGATGGGAAGCGGCCTGTTCGAAGATTCGAATGATTCAGGGTGTAACCGGCTTCGTTGGCGCTCGAAAGGGTTTTAAGCCTCAGCCGATCAGTCATGACGAAGCCAGAGCAATTCTGCAGAAAGCCGGTGAGATTAAATCTGATAAGGTTCTTAAGCCTAAGCAGAATTTTGCTGTCGGTGAGACAATCAGGATTATCGATGGACCTTTTGATACTTTTACCGGTTCTATAGAAGAAATAAACCTTGAGAAGGGTAAGCTGAAGGTGATGGTCGGAATATTCGGCCGTGCAACTCCCGTTGAGCTTGACTTTCTTCAGGTTGAAAAATTATAAGTGCTTGGAGAATCGAAAGACGATTCTCTGAACGAAGATGGGAGTGGAAAACCTGATGGTTTTCTACGTTAATACCACGAAGGAGACATAGATGGCAAAGAAAAAGGTTACGGGGATGATAAAGCTCCAGGTACCTGCCGGAAAGGCAACTCCGGCTCCGCCGGTTGGCCCCGCACTGGGACCTCACGGCGTATCCGCACCCCAGTTCTGTCAGCAGTTTAACGACAGGACAGGGAAATTTGAACCGGGTCTTACTATTCCGGTTGTAATTTCAGTTTACTCTGATAAATCATTCACGTTTATCACAAAAACACCTCCAGCAGCTGTTCTTATAAAAAAGGCGATCAATCTGGCAAGCGGTTCAGCAGAACCTCATAAGATTAAAGTCGGTAAGATTAAGAGATCGCAGCTTGAAGAGATTGCGGAAATGAAAAAACCCGATCTTAATTCAAATGACATGGACGCGGCAGTGAAAATTATTGCCGGTACAGCCCGAAGCATGGGCGTTGAAGTGGAGGGTTAGATGAAGCGCGGAAAGAAATATACTGAAGCTGTGTCAAAGTACGATAAACAGCAGGATTACAGCTACACAGAAGCAGCGAAGCTTGTAAAAGATTTAGCCTATGCAAAATTCGATGAAACTGTTGAGCTTTCTGTGAAACTTAACCTTAAAAAAAGCCAGACTGTCAGGGATACAACTGTTCTTCCTGCACAGTTCAGTGCTGACAAGCGCGTTCTTGTTTTTGCAAAAGGCGATAAGGTTGAAGAGGCTAAGGAGGCCGGCGCTGCATTTGTCGGTGATAACGATCTTATTGAAAAGATTAAGGGCGGCTGGCTCGATTTCGATGTAGCCGTTGCTACTCCTGATATGATGAAAGACGTCGGACGTCTTGGTCCCATTCTCGGTAGAAGAGGTCTTATGCCTAACCCGAAGACTCAGACTGTAACCTTTGATATTAAGGGTGCACTCGCTGAGCTTTCAAAGGGTAGGGTTGAGTTCAGATCAGACAAGACCGGTGTTGTTCACATTGCTGTGGGTAAGGTTTCGATGGATCCTGAAAAGGTTTGTGAAAATGCCGAGCATATTGTTACTGAGATTGCCAAAAAGAAGCCAGCAGAGGTTAAGGGTGATTTCATTAAGTCTGTTGCATTGTCTTCAACTATGGGACCCGGTGTCCGTGTTGAAGTCAAAGAAGCTAATTAGGCTGAAGGAGATTATAGATGTCAGATTATACAGTAAAAATCCAGCCTGAGAAGACTGAGGCAATTAATGCTCTCAAGACAGATTTCGACGGCGTTGAAAATTTCATTTTCACAGATTATCGCGGACTTACCGTTGAACAGATTACAGAGCTTAGAGATAAACTCCGTGAAACCGGTTCTACATATAAGGTAGTAAAAAACAGATTCGCAAAGATTGCTCTTAAAGAGCTTGATAAACCTGAAGTCGGAGATATGCTCGTAGGTCCTACGGCAGTTGTTATTTCAGGTGAAGAAGCCGGAACTGCAGCAAAAGAGCTCTTTGCATTTGCGAAAGATGCTCCTGTGGAGATTAAGGGCGGAATCATTGGTGCCGATGTCTTTGATACCAAGGAAATGGAAGCTTATTCTAAGCTCCCTTCAAAGCTCGAGCTTATTGCAAAACTTATGGGTACGATGAACGCACCGGTTCAGAACCTTGTTTACATTCTCAATGGTGTGCCTGAAAAGTTTGCACGAACACTAAAGGCATATGCAGATTCGAAAGAAAGCTAAAAAGCAAATTAGCTTTTCAGCTTTCTTTTTGGAGTTTCAGGCTGAACCTGAAACTTCCACACATTAATTAGTTAGAAAGTTTAAAAGTTGAAACTTTTAAACTTGAAATAAAGGTTTGCTGGAGTTTTAAGCGGAGCTTAAAACGTCCACACATTAAACAGTTAGAAATTTCAAGTATTGAAATACTTGAAATTCTTATAATGAGCAGCATTAGTCTTCATGGTAGCACATGCTATTGTTGCTTGAAAATAAAATAACAAAGGAGAAGGTAATATGGCTACAAAAACAAAAGAAGAAATTTTAGATGCAATCGCAGGTATGACAGTACTTGAGCTTTCTGAGCTCATCTCTGACATGGAAGAAAAATTCGGCGTAACTGCCGCTGCACCCGTTGCAGTTGCTGCTGCGGCTCCCGGAGTTGCTGCTGAAGCCGTTGAGGAACAGACTGAATTTGACGTAATTCTTAAGGGTTTTGCAGATGGTCAGAAGATTCCTGTAATCAAGGAAGTTCGCGGAATCACTGGTCTTGGTCTGAAAGAAGCTAAGGAAGTGGTTGAAGGCGGAGAATCTGCTCTCAAAGAAGGTGTATCCAAAGATGAAGCTGCTTCATTCAAGGAAAAACTTGAGGCTGCCGGCGCTGTTGTTGAAATCAAATAGTCGATTGCAGAATAAAAACAGTATTTAATACTCAATTAACCACCGAGAGCTGACTCTCGGTGGGTTTGTTGCATTTAAAGACAGTTTCGGGGTTAGAGAGCTTCGGAATATTATATGATATTGATGAGGATTGTCGCAGGCCGCAGCCTGATTTCCGGCAATTTGGAGATTTTTATAACCTGATAACCGAGTTGTGAAAAACTCCAAAATCAAATTGTGTGTACGCATTGGGCAGATGCATAATTTGGTTCGCTATCTAAAACCAGGGGGGTGGTGATGCTGAATAATGGCAAAACCATAGAGAGAACATATATAGGAATGGAATATTATGAGGTTCTGGATCTTCCGAATCTTGTTGATATTCAACTTTCATCGTATGAAAAATTTCTCCAGAGAGGTCTTGTTAGTAATAAAGATCTTCCTGTAGACATGGGTCTTGAAGAGGTTTTTCAAACGATTTTTCCGATAGAAAGTCCTAACGGCGATATGATTCTGGAATATGACAGGTATTTTCTTGATGAAGAAAACATGAAGTTTTCTGAAGCGGAATGTAAGCAGAAGGGTATCAGTTATGCCGTACCCATCAAGGCCAGGATAAATCTGCTATTTACTGAGACTGGTGAAATCAGGCAGAAGGATATCTACATTGGAGATATCCCTCTCATGACTGAAAGGGGAACTTTTATCATCAACGGCGCAGAGCGTGTTGTGGTAAGTCAGATCCACAGGTCTCCGGGTGTTATTTTTTCACATGAGAAAGGTGTTTTCTCTTCAAGAATTATCCCGTACAGGGGTTCATGGCTTGAGTTTGAAATAGATCAGAAAAAAGAACTTGTCTATGCAAAGGTCGATCGTAAGAAGAGGATTCTCGGAACCCTGTTTCTGCGGGCACTCGGATATTCAACTCGTGAAGAGATTATTGATCTATTCTATAAGTCTGAAAAGCTCAGTTTTTCGGCTGATAAGGGTGAAAAAGAGAAGCTTGTGGGCAAGGTGCTCTCAAGAGCCGTTTTTATCGAAGTTGATGGTGAGACCAAAAAGCTATACAGGGCTGGTGAAAAGCTTCATCCGCATGATATAGATGAACTTGTTCACTCGGGAGTAACTGAGGTTGAGATTATTGACGACAGTAACCCCGAATCTCTGCACTCCCAGATTATACTGAACTGCTTTGAGCGTGAAGATTCGAAATTCACACGTGATGAACCCGGTGTGGATGAGCCAACCAGAGATGATGCTATCGTTTCAGTTTATTCTGTTCTGATGCCCGGTGAGCCTATTACCATAGAAAGCGCTCAGAAAGATCTTGAGACTATGTTTTTCTCAACGAGAAGGTACGATCTCGGAAGGGTCGGACGCTACAAGCTTAATAAAAAGTTTGATTATGCAGATCCTCTGGAAGAATCTATTCTTACAAGAGAAGATATAGTTAATACAATGGGTTTTCTTATCAAGGTTTACATCGGCGAGTCCAATGTCGATGATATTGACCATCTTGGTAACAGGCGCATCCGTTCAGTCGGAGAGCTTCTTGCTAACCAGCTGAAGACGGCGTTTACCAGAATGGAGCGTATTGCAAAGGAAAGAATGTCTCTCAAAGAGACTGATACCGTAAAACCGCAGGACCTTATTTCTATTAAACCTATAGTAGCAGCTGTTAAAGAGTTTTTCGGCTCTTCTCAGCTCTCTCAGTTCATGGATCAGGTTAATCCTCTGTCTGAGCTGACTCATAAGAGGCGGCTCAATGCTCTCGGTCCGGGCGGTTTGTCGCGTGATCGTGCGGGGTTTGAGGTTCGAGATGTACACTACACTCATTATGGCCGAATGTGTCCGATTGAGACTCCTGAAGGACCGAATATCGGCCTCATAGTTTCACTAGCTAACTATACCCAGGTTAATGATTACGGTTTTCTTGAAACACCCTATCGGAAGGTTGTTAAGGGTAAGGCTACTTCAGAGGTTGAGTATCTTTCGGCTATGGATGAGGAAAAGTACTTTGTCGCTCAGGGTAATGCGAGAATTACTGCAAAGGGTGAGTTTAAGGATGAGCTGGTATCGGTTCGAAAGGCGGGCGACTATGTTGCAAAGGCTCCGGAAGATATTCAGTACATGGATGTTTCTCCCAAGCAGGTAATCTCGGTTGCTACATCACTTATTCCTTTTCTTGAGCATGATGATGCTAACCGTGCACTGATGGGCTCCAATATGCAGCGTCAGGCTGTGCCTCTTGTTTTTCCTGAACCGCCGATTGTCGGCACCGGAATGGAAGGGAAAACTGCTTATGACTCAGGCGTTCTTGCAAAGGCCAAACGTGCCGGTGAGGTAATTTATGTTACTTCACAGCAGGTTATAGTTAAGCCGAATGAAGCCTCATCGCCCAATGAAGTCGATGAATACACCATGATTAAGTATCAGCGAACCAACCAGGACACCTGTTTCAATCAGCGTCCGCTGGTGGTACTAGGCCAGAAGGTAGAGGTCGGGACCGTCCTTGCCGACGGACCTGCCACCTATCAGGGTGAACTCGCGCTTGGACGTAATGTTCTACTTGGTTTTGTTCCATGGAATGGTTACAATTATGAGGATGCTATCCTTATTTCTGAGAAAGTAGTTAAAGAGGATATTTTTACCTCTATTCATATTAAGGAATTCAGTGTTGATGTGCGTGAGACCAAGTTAGGTCCTGAGAAACTCACCCGTGATATTCCGAATGTCAATGAAAAGGCCCTCGACCAGCTTGATGAGGAAGGAATTGTCCGTGTCGGCGCGAAGGTCGGCTCGAGTTACATTCTTGTTGGTAAGGTTACTCCGAAGTCGGAAACTGAAACCACTCCGGAATTTAAGCTGCTTAACTCAATTTTCGGTGAGAAGGCTAAAGAGGTTAGAGATACCTCTCTGCGTCTTCCGCACGGAGTAGAAGGCACGGTTATTGATGTGCAGCGTCTGAAACGCTCCGAAGGTGATGATCTTTCGCCTGGTGTTGATGAAGTTGTAAAGGTTTTGATTGCCACCAAACGTAAACTGCGTGAAGGTGATAAGATGGCTGGACGTCACGGAAATAAGGGTGTTGTAGCACGTGTTCTTCCTGAAGAGGATATGCCTTACATGGAAGACGGTACACCGCTTGATATCTGTCTTAACCCGCTTGGTGTTCCGTCACGAATGAACCTTGGTCAGATACTTGAAACAGAACTCGGCTGGGCCGGTTCCAAACTCGGCGAATGGTACTCTAGTCCTGTTTTCCAGTCTGCTTCTAATGAGCAGATTGAGCAGAAGCTCAAAGATGCCGGGCTGCCGACAAGTTCAAAGACTAAACTGCGTGACGGTCGAACCGGTGTTGCATTTGAAAACGATGTATTCTGCGGTATGGTCTATATGCTTAAACTTCATCACCTTGTTGATGATAAAATGCACGCAAGATCTACAGGACCTTACTCACTCGTAACACAGCAGCCGCTCGGCGGTAAAGCTCAGTTTGGCGGGCAGAGACTTGGAGAGATGGAAGTTTGGGCGCTTGAGGCTTATGGTGCTGCTAATACACTGCAGGAGCTTCTTACTATTAAATCAGATGATATGGCCGGACGCGCGAAGATATATGAAAGCATTGTGAAGGGTGAACCAGCATCAAGTGCAGGTGTACCCGAATCATTTAATGTTCTCGTTCAGGAATTGAGGGGACTTGCTCTTGATTTGACAATTTATGACTCAAAGGGTAAGAGGGTTCCGCTGACCGAAAGGGATGAAGAGCTGATTACTCGCCAGGGTTCGCAGTTCTAAGCTTGTAAAGCTTTTAGGAGTAAATGAATGAGAGAAATACAAGATTTTGATCAAGTACGTATAATGCTCGCATCGCCCGAACAGATTCGGGCATGGTCTTACGGTGAAGTTAAAAAGCCTGAGACCATAAATTATCGAACACTTCGTCCCGAAAAGGACGGACTGTTCTGTGAGCGAATTTTTGGAACAACTAAAGAATGGGAATGTTACTGCGGTAAGTTTAAATCCATCCGATATAAGGGTGTTATATGTGATCGCTGTGGTGTTGAGGTTACACACTTCAAGGTCCGGCGTGAACGAATGGGTCACATTGAGCTTGCTTCACCTGTTTCCCATATCTGGTACTATAGATCGGTTCCGTCAAGAATGGGTCTGCTTCTGGACCTTACTGTCGCGGCGCTCAGATCTATACTCTACTATGAGAAATATATAGTTATCGATCCGGGTGATACGGACCTTAAGAAAATGGAGCTTCTGACAGAGGAAGACTATAATACTTCCCGTGAAAGATACGGAATGAGTTTCAGCGCCGGCATCGGTGCCGAAGCAATCAGGACTCTGCTGGAACGCATTGATCTTGATCTCCTGTCTGTAGAGCTTCGTGCGAAGATGGTTGAAAAGGGTGCGAAAGCCGACAAGCGTCTTTTGAAAAGAATTGAGATTGTTGAAAATTTCAGGGATTCAAAGAATAAGCCCGAGTGGATGATTCTTGATGTTATCCCCGTTATTCCGCCTGAGCTCCGACCTATGGTTCAGCTTGACGGTGGCCGTTTCGCGACATCAGACCTCAACGACCTGTACAGGCGTGTAATTAATAGAAATAACCGTCTTAAGAGGCTTATGGCTCTTAATGCACCCGATATCATTATTCGAAATGAAAAAAGAATGCTTCAGGAAGCCGTAGACGCGCTTTTTGACAACTCAAAGAAGAAAAGGGTTGTTAAGGGTGCCTCAAACAGGCCCCTTAAGTCTCTTTCTGACTTCCTGAAAGGAAAGCAGGGGCGTTTCAGACAGAACCTTCTCGGTAAGCGTGTTGACTATTCCGGTCGTTCTGTGATCGTGGTTGGTCCCGAACTCAAGCGGCATCAGTGCGGCTTGCCAAAGAAGATGGCGCTGGAGCTGTTCAAGCC
>DMKD01000049.1 GCA_003454605.1 Spirochaeta sp.
CATCAATGCAGTTTTCAAAAATACGGTTTATGGATCTGTTTTCAGCTCCCAAAAAGTTGTAGACTCAAATGATGGATTATTCACTATTGAAACTAATCTTGACAGGCTTTACTACAGCAGCATACTCAAGGCCAGTAATGAATTAAAAAAATCCGACAGTATCATAATGAATGATATAATTTCAACTGAAATTGATCTGCAGAATATCAGCTGGCTGATACGATACAGGCATTTTTACAAGATGGATTTTACAGAACTTGCAAAAATACTCATTCCCGGCGGCAACGGTCTTCAGCTTGAGAGCCTTCAGAATGGTACAAAGGATGAAGATTCCGGTTTTTCTCCTATGGAAATTCTTAAAAAAAGTTATCCTGAACTCTCAACACTCAATATTTCAAATAAACATAATTTTTCATCACAGGCTCAACTGTTCGAGGAGCTTCTTGATGAAACCAGAAAGCGAAAATTCACCGGAATTTTGACTGGCTATCCATTTACTATTGGAATTATACTCGTTTACTTCTTCATGTCTGAACGTGAACTTCATTTTATCTCATCTGTCCTGAACGGGAAAAATTACCGATTCCCGCCTGAGCAGATTAAGGAATTGATTAGATGAGCTTTTTTACATCAAAAATGGTACTTCTTTCGGCTGTAGTTCTTGAAAAGAAATCGGATGATGTAACAGCTGAACTTTTGAGACTTGGTCTGCTGGATTTTGTTGAGGTTTCAAAACTTTTTGAAACAAAAGATTTCAAACTGAAATCAACCGACGACATCAAGAATGCCGAAGCAGGTGAACTGCGCCGTCAACTGGAAACAATCTATAAACAGGCCAATCTGGAGCATCCCTATAGAGAAAAACTTTCTGTTGAAGAGATGTCCGAATACAGACCATCTGATTCGCGTGATATCATCAATAAAATTAATAACGATCTTCAGAATTTACGTGAAAAACAGAAGAATCTTCATCAGGAAAATCTTAAACTGCAGGAAATTGTCGAATATCTTGGTAATCCTGGAAAAGCAGCTAACAGGAATAGTTTTTTATTGATTAATAAGGGAAAACCAGGAAGGGGTAATTTTGATGATATGCTTAATTATTTCAGCAATATACCTCACTTTGGTACCGAGATTCCTGAGTCTGATTACTATTTCCTCGTAAGTTTGAAACGCGATAAGACTCTTGTAAATGATGGGTTTAATAAATTCCAATGGATTGAACATGATGAACAGTTTTTGAGCAGAGATGATGATTCTGTTCTTATCACTAATATTGAAAAAAAAGTACAGCTATTAAAAACTGAGATAACCGAAGTATCAGAACAGTTAAAATCTCAGGTAATTAATGACAGAGACAGCCTGGACAGGCTTTGGAAGAATTTACGACTGCATGAACTCTACAGTAGTATACAGAATTATTTTTCACATACCGAACGAACCTGCCTTTTTTCAGGCTGGCTTCCGGCTGAAAAGACCAGGGCGGTCGAGAATGCAATTAGAAAAGTGTCTTCAGGCGAATGTATAATCGAATGGTCCGAACCCGCAAAGTTTAAAAGGGAATCGGTTCCTGTAGAGATAAAACAGCCAAAAGCCTTAGCACCCTTTCAGATGCTTGTTGAAAACTATGCTGTCCCTGAATACGGCGCCGTCGACCCTACAGTCTTTGTAGCCGTCGCATATATGATTATGTTCGGTCTGATGTTCGGAGACGCGGGGCAGGGGCTTGTAATCATTCTCATCGGTATTCTCGGCAGACGGCTCATTAAGAATGCATCTGCCGGTATCAAAAAACTGATGCAGCTCTTTATTTACTGCGGTTCAGCTTCAATTATAGCCGGCGTACTCTTCGGTTCATATTTCGGATATCCGATTTTCCCCGCCTTATGGTTTAACTATCACGGGGTGGTTTCAGGCCATGGAGCTGCGGGAAGCAGTATAAACGACGTTTATGACATTCTACGGATAACAATTTACTTCGGTATTTCGGTTATTAGCATCGGTTTGATTATAAATTGGATTAATCTGTATAGAAAAAGAGACTTTTTCACCCTTTTCCTCGATAAATCTGGAATTTTAGGCGGTTGGGTTTACGGCTGCGGTGTGTATACTTCATTTTACTTTGTCGGAACCGGGTATAAACTTCTGCCGGACACGAATCTTCTCACTGTATTTTTCGGTATTCCGGTAATTTTTCTGTTTTTTAAAGCACCTATACATTTTTTTATCTATGAGAGGGAAGAAAAAAGTTTTAATATATTCTCGATAATTGACTTTATAATGGAGTGGATAGTCGAGATTCTGGAAATTTTTTCAGGTTATCTTGCAAATACTCTCTCATTTATGAGGGTTGCAGGCTTAGGTATTGCACATGTAAGTCTGATGGTAGCCTTCGATACAATAGCTGCTATGACCAACGGATTTGCAGCTGTGCTGATCCTCATTCTCGGAAACATTCTTGTAATAGCACTTGAAGGTCTTTCAGCCGGTATACAGGCTCTCAGACTTAATTATTACGAGTTTTTCTCAAGGTATTTTACCGGTAAAGGTATTGCATATAATCCGGTTTCATTACGAAGCCGTAAATAGGAGGGCTGAGTGAAAGCCAAAAAAGAGTTCAGACGTAAGGTAGTATTGAGTATTGTATTTCTTGTAGCATTTATGGGAATATTTTCATTCATCGGAACAAATAATCTTTATGCCGAAGAAACACAGCAGGTCGCGGCAGCGGATAATGGAAATCTTCAATGGGGATTGATAGCAGCAGCTATTGCCTTCGGTTTTGGAGCCATCGGTGCCGGTATCGCGATTGGAAATGTAGGTTCTGCAGCTATGGGTGCCATTGGTGAGAAACCGGAGATTGCATCTCAGGCGCTCATATTTGTTGCATTAGCAGAAGGTGTAGTTGTATTCGGATTTATAACCGCATTGATGATTCTGGGAAAGGTATAATTCTGTAAAATGAATTATTTTATTATCGGTGATGAAGATGCTGTCCTCGGCTTCGAACTGGCCGGGGTATCAGGTGTCGCCGTTGAATCGGCCGATGAAGCTGATGCAGCCTTCAATACTGCCCTTGAAGACAAAAATAACGGAATAATAATTATCACTGAAACTGCTGCTGATTTTATTCGTGAAAAGGTTGATAAATATCTCTTTACAGCCGCCTTCCCGCTGATTGTTGAAATTCCAGGCAGCGGAGGCCGATCTGAACGGAAAGATTTACGAGCTCTCGTAAACGAGGCCATAGGGATAAAACTTTGAGTGTGGAAGAAAATAATATACTGCTTGATGGTATTTTGAAACAGGCTGAACTAGATTCACATGATATTCTGCAGAAGGCTGAAAAGACTATTGAAGAAAAAACCAATGCTCTTGAAGCCGGTATCTCCAGAATAAAAAGTGAAATGGACAGTAAAATTGCAGCAAAGCTTTCTGAACTGGAAAAGCGTGCAGATTCCGCTGTAAAGGCAGAACTTCGAAGGCAGAATCTGAGAAATCGTAAGAAGGTCAACTCTGCCGTTAACAAAAGTTTTTATGAGAAGATTGAGGAGCAGATTTCCACTGATCAGTACAAT
>DMKD01000431.1 GCA_003454605.1 Spirochaeta sp.
CCGTCTTTGAAAGCATTTCAGAATCGAGCAGATTATCGAGATGCCTGGTGTTGAGATACTGCGGATCCACTACGACTGCAAAGTCAGGGGCTGTGCCTGAGGACAGAACAGCCTTCAGCGCCGTATCAACGCAGATCAGCAGACTGCGTTTTTTAAGCTCAGGCAGCAGGGGCAGGAGCTCATCCAGGCTTGGACCGGCTGCAATTACGATAGCGGGAACTTCTTTGAATCGGTCATACAGCAGACCTGAATCCCCCGCATTTTTGAATACTTCAATATTTCTGAAAAGATTTCTCGTCCAGGTTCTGCCGAAGCGGTTGAGGGTATTCATATTGGTTTCTTTTTTTCTGATGAAGGTTTTAAACTCTTCATCAACACTTTGATAATAATCAAGGTTGCGCTCATATACCGATCTGAGTTTAATGCTCTGAAAATTAGCGGTATTGAACTGGCTGAGTATTGAAGAAAGCGAGGCCGGAGTAAGATTCAGAAGAAATCCGGTGTTTTCAGATTCGATAAGGGCGGAAAAATCTCTCAGCTCCAGCGCACCCAGAAAGAGTTCGGGTTCAGGTTCGATTATGAGCAGCTGAAGATCAGGAAACTGCTCCATCAGGGCTTCAACGTGGTAGCCGAGTCCGAAGCCGAACACCAGGCATAGGCCGTTTTTTTTGCTTATCCCGCTTTGTACAAGCTTCTGAGCTTCTTTTACCGGGTGCCTTGATGATTGTATCCAGTGATTGTCTATACGGGCTGTACTGAGGCCCTCAGCAGTCTCTGAGACCGTTAATTCCTTTGATGGTGAATATTTATCAAGGATATCCGTTTTGAACGAAGGGTATCGGGCAAGGAGTCTTTTGATATTTGAGGCATAAAAATCAGCAGAATTATTCGAATTCAATAAAAATCTCCATATGCTCTCCCACCGCTGTACCAGGTGGCGGAGACTGACTGACAACCCAGCCCTCACCGTTGAAATGAAGAATCAGCCTGTCATCATTAAACAGATTCAGCAGGCGGCGTTTAGGCATGCCGGTGAAATCAGGGATCGTGTCGTCGATAATGAGATTAAGATTTGGAGGAACGGATATTTGTCCGCTGTGCTGCAGCACTGTGTCGGTCGAGCGCCTGATGCCGAGATAGGGAACGGTTTCATCAATGATCTTCTTCACGATTGGTGACGCAATCCTTCCGCCGTAGTAGGACGCACCCTTTGGATTCTGGATGACTACATAGATAATCAGCTGCGGATCATCAGTCGGAAAGATAGCCAGAGCTGATGCTATGAAGTTTTCTTTCGAGTAGGTTCCGGTATCAGGATCAATAACCTGGCTGGTACCGGTCTTTGCTGATATCCGCAGTCCCTCTGTCCGCATTCGGTGCGCGGTCCCGCCTTCCTCGGTGGCTGTTTCCATCATGAGCAGCATAGCCTGTGCAGTCTGCGGACTGAAAACCCTCGATACAGGTTCACGTGCAATGTTTTCAATCGTCTGGCCGTCCGGAGACAGAATTCTGTCGATAATATGCGGCCGCAACAGCACCCCCTCATTGGAGAAAACTGTTGCCGCGGCTGCCATCTGCACCGCCGAGACCAGCACCTCCTGTCCGAATGCAATTGTCGGCTTAGATCTTGTCGACCATTTATCCGGACTTCGCAGCAGGCCTGAGGATTCTCCCGGTACAGGCATCTGGGTCTGACTTCCGAACCCCAAGGAGCGGAGCATATGGTAGAAGTCGTCACGGCTTACTGTTTCGGATGCATAGGCCGCACCTACGTTACTCGAATATTTAATTATTCCAGCGGGTGTGAGATCTCCATATACGCCCAGATCACCGATTGGTTCGGGTATATCCTCATTTTCATAACTGCCTCCACAGTAAAAGTGTGTGTTGATTCCTATTCCGCCGAGTTCCAGAAATGACGCTATACTGAATACTTTCATTACCGACCCGGGCTCATAGGCCATGGAAAAGGCACGGTTCTTTCTTTCATCTACGGTATAATCATAGAATGTATTCGGGTCGAAATCAGGAACGGAAGCACAGGCCAGTAGATCTGCATTCCTGGCATCCATCACTACTATCATAACCGATTCAGCCTTATGTTCTTCCAATGCTTCGGCGGCGAATTTTTCGGCAAAAAACTCGATATTGCTGTCTATAGTGAGAAAAAGCTGATTTCCGTAGAGTTCATTCTGATCAGTAAGAGAAGGATCAGGCGAAAGAATATCGTTCATCGTGTATTCAAGTCCGTCCAGTCCGATATTATCTGTTCCTGTATAACCGAGAACATGTGAGGCAAGCCTCTGCTTGGGATAATTTCGGCCGTATTCCTTCCTGAGATATATCCCCTCAAGTTTGCCCTGTTCTTTCAGGGCTTTAACGGCCAGGCTTTCAGTCGGGGTTATCTTCCGTTTTATCCACATGCTGCCGCGGCGGGTAGAGATCCTCGTTAAAAGTTCTTCGTAATTGAGCTCAAGTGTTTCCGATAGAAGCTGAACAGTCTCCTCGACATCCTCAATATAAGGGATCCAGGTTTCAACAGAATCAAGCTGATTCTGAATAGCAAGGATTCTTCCATTCTTATCGAGGATTGGACCCCGTTCAACGACGGTGGTATGTTCAGCGGCAGTAACGGGGGTATTCTGCAAAACCATCAGTGAAAAATAACGCCAGATAATGATTAGAGAGATGAGGATGGTGACTATTGTGAAGAATATGAATCTGATTTTTATATTTTTATCCATACCCATCCTCTGATATCAGCTGCAGGAATACTGCCGAAATGTCTTGAATCTGTTGATTCAGGCAGGTTGAAACCCGTAACAAAAACTGAATTATCATCCGCTGCACTGCAGCGCTTAATATTAAGCCTTCCGTTAAGCGGATTAGTAAAAACAACTATATCATCTTTCTCAGTTTTCCTGATATTAAAAAGATTTCGCTTCACGATAACCAGACTGCCGTCCTTAAACTGTGGTTCCATTGAAATTCCCTTTACTTTGTGAATATCGAATGAAATTGAGACTGTAATTAGTAATAAGGAACAAAAAAGAATCAGAAACTTCCACATAATATAGCAATCTTATAGTAATATGTCAGTGGGAATTTGTCGATATGAATATTGTAAGTATTATGACTGATTTAATTGAACGACAGAAAATATCGAAAAGGCATTCTCATGGTTCTACAGCAGGCTCCGGCTGCTCTCTCATTGCAGCGGCGGGCAGATTCCGATATGCAGAACATAATAAGAATAATAAAAGATTGTCAGGCAGGGCAGG
This sequence comes from Spirochaeta sp., assembly GCA_003454605.1. Classification (GTDB taxonomy): domain Bacteria; phylum Spirochaetota; class Spirochaetia; order UBA9216; family UBA9216; genus Thalassospirochaeta. The sequence continues at coordinate 3,282 of DMKD01000431.1, forward strand.
CGGGCTTTACAGCAAAGTAAAAAAACGTTTAAAACCGGTTGCAAAACGGAAAAAATCTCCCAAAATATCATCAGGCCAGAGGGTAGCCCGGCGGCCGGCAGTACCTGGGAACTTGATGTCTCTTTTAAATTCAATTCAGAAACGCTTTGCGGGCGTCAACAGGATGATGTTAATATCAACAGCCGCTGTTCTGGTGATAGCCCCGGTTTTTGCATATTACATAAATATTTATGTTGATAATCTGACAATGTTTGAAAGCTTCGCGCTTAATGAAGATGTCAATATCAATGATGTTCTCTATGAAAGCCTGCCTTCAGATTACGATGGCCAGGGTTCAGGCGAGATAGCAGGGATTGAACCGGTTCTGTTGACTGCCGGTGAGCCGGTAAACTATACCGTTAAATTGGGGGACACTCTTTCTGAGATATCCAAGGATAATAATATTAAAATCGGGACTCTCATAAGTTTTAATAAGATCACCGATGTCCGTAGACTTCAGGTCGGAACAGAACTGATGATTCCGCAGTATGACGGAATCCCTTATGAAATTAAATCCGGCGATTCTCTTTCATCGATCTCAAAAAAGCATAATATATCGGTAAACAGCATACTGGATGCAAATAATCTTGATTCTGATGTCCTTAAACCGGGTGAAATTCTCTATATTCCCGGCGCGGCCATGAATGAGTTTGATTATAAAAAGGCAATGGGAACTCTGTTCATCTATCCTACAAGGGGCAGACTCTCTTCAGGCTTCGGTTACAGACCGGACCCTTTTACCGGGAAAATAAGATTTCACAACGGCCTTGACCTGGCAAATGCTTTAGGAACAAGAGTCGCCGCTACAATGTCGGGAATCATAGCCGATGTAGGCGACAGGCCTAGCGGATATGGAAAATATGTAATAGTCAAACATCCTAACGGGTATCAGAGTCTGTACGGTCATTTGAGCAGAGTAACTGTTCGTGAAGGTCAGTACATCTCTCAAGGCGAGAAACTCGGCGAGATGGGAAATACAGGCCGCAGTACCGGACCGCATCTGCACTTTTCAATCTATAAGAACAATTCGCCGGTTAATCCGGCAAACTACCTCTGGTAACATGCTAAATAGTAAAATACGAGAAAGGAGCAATTCATTTAATTGGATTGCCCCTTCTTTATACTCCGGGCGTTGCCTTTCTGGCCGGGGCGCCTGCTAGGCCTGCGCGGAAGATGCTATAATACCAGTTATGAATCGTAAACTCATCTTTTTTACCCTTATCATTCTGCTGCTAATTATTCTGACAGGGATTTTGCTTCCTGTTCCGCTCCCGGTCAGTATCTCGAATAAGCAGGCTTTTCATGATTCTGTGCAGATGTCTTATAGCGGAGAAGGAACGCTGTTTGTCTGTTCAGCAAATGGAGATACACTTCTGAGTGGTGAAAATGTAATAATAATGAATGCACCTCTTGAAACAGCCGCCGATAGGGAACGAACGGTTCTGATTTATACCCCCCCCGACTTTGATCGGAAGGAAGTCTATCCGGTATTGTATCTTCTACACGGCTTTGCCGCCCACCCGACATTCTGGATTGAAAATCTTATTCCGTCTATTGAGAGGGCAGTGAGCAACGGAGAGCTGCCGCCTCTGATTGCTGTCATACCTGACGGAAGCCTGAGCGGCAACGGAACTGATGATCCGGATACATCCATAGATGAGCGCGGCGGCTGCTGGTATATAAACAGCAATCGAACAAGATATGAAGACTTCCTGCTCGAGGACCTGCCTGCATTTGTACGAACTATAGCTATAATCAGTGATGATCCTGATAACATTGTCATCGCTGGATCTTCTATGGGCGGGTTTGGCGCCGCCTATTATGCTCTTAGGTATCCGGAGCGTTTCAGAAATGCGGGCCTATTCTATCCTGCCCTGGATCTTCGCTATGCTGTACGGGGAAACCGCCTTAAGGCTTATGAGGCAGATAAGTATAAGCCTATTACAAGAGATAATCCCTTTCGTATAGTCAACAAGGCTGCAGGTTCCGGTATTCTCGGACTGACAGATAAATGGTGTTTCTATCCTGTCTTTAACAGTGATTCTGCTGCAGGAGTATTCTGGACCGAGGATCTGCCGGTATGGCAGAGGCAAAAGGATGTAAATCCTGCCGATATCTTATTGATTGATAATCCGGATCTTACGGGATCCCGCTTTTTTATTCAAACCGGTTCAAGTGACGATTTCAACTTTGATGATCATCAGAAGGTTGTCCTTCCCATGATACGACAGGCAGGAGGGACTGTTGAACCGCAAGATACAATTATTCCCGACGGGCGTCATAACTGGACCAGTATTGAGCCCAGTGTTCCGGATTTCATTGATTGGCTGGCAGATACTTTTGAGTGATTTTTAAATAGCAGAGCGGCATCATTTTTCTTCTGTTATCAATGTTCTCCCGAAAGTTTTGGGAAAAAACCCCAAAATTAATGTGTAAAAACCTGATGGACGCAGGGAACAATTGAGATATACAATAAAAGCAAAACTAAAAATGGAGTTAAACTATTATGAAGAAAAAGATTATACCGATCATTTTTATCACCCTGCTGTTAGCGAGTATGTTCTGCGGATGTGATACAGCTGGTACATCCGGAAGTACTGCCTATGTCGGGACCTGGATAGGAGAATATGGACCAGA
>DMKD01000364.1 GCA_003454605.1 Spirochaeta sp.
ATCTCCGGGATTCTGGAAAATGATATTGATTATCTTATAAAAAATTTCCTCGGTCTGCTCTTATTGCCCGTTGAACTGGCTATTGCAGAGAAAATATTTTCCGCACAGGAGCTGATTGAGAGATTCGGCTCACTACAGTCTGAGAATCTTCCGGAAAGAGTCTATGACTCGTATGCCACAGGTCTTACATTCGATTCTGTAAAAAACGATCCCGATCGAATTATTAAATCAATTGAGAAAGCCGGCGGGACAACCCGAAAAAAAGAGCCGTCTTTTTTTCTCGAATTTGTTCGAAATCCCGGGACTATGCAGAAGCGGCTGACGGGAATGATGGACGAATTTTATACAACGGCTGTTCAGCCATTTGAAGATGATGTCCGACAGATGATGGAAGAGCAGATCGCCCGTGAGCAGATGCTATTGGATGCAGATCCGGGTAGGTTTTTTATGGATTTCTTCAGAACAACCTATTCAGAAATAGAGTCTGAACCTGAGATTTTCATCAGTTATTATAATGAAATCGATGTAATTCAGCTGGATGATCCTCAGAGTATCATATATGGAAAATCCCGAGGTCAGCTGAAAGACGCCGTTGATATTCCGCTTGAGCAGATATACAGTCTGCTGGCTGATGAAAGCCGGAGGCAGATACTGCAGAAACTCTGCCGAAAGCCCTGGTTTATCAGAGAGCTTGCCGATGAGCTTGAGCTGACCTCAGCAACGGTTTCATATCACATGAGCAGGCTTTATACCCTTGATCTTGTGAGTAATCAGCAGGGCGAACGTAAACGTACTTATTATACAGCCGACAAAGTTAAGGTTGGCAAAATGCTGAAGGCGGTTGAGATTGATATCCTTGGATAATGCTTTTTAATGGATAAAGGCCTGGTCGAACAAATTCTGAAGCCGTTTTAGAAACGGCCCGGAATCATCTATTCATCTGTTTCAGAATCGGGTTCAGAGTTTTCTTCAGCAGAATCTTCCTGCGTTATGCCGGATTCTTTCTGTAGTTTTCTTTCCTGCTTCTTTTTAAGTTTTTCTTCCCGTTTTTTCTTCTTTTTTAATTCCTGCTGTCTTTTCTCATAAGAATAAACATTTTTGGCCAAGAGATTCTCCTAATAATATTGATTAGAAGCAGCTGAATAGTCAGCTGCTTCTGTATTAAAGTTCTAGCGAAAATCGTCTCTGCGGGGTCTTTCAGTTCTCTCACGAGCTTCATTGACTCTCAGATCCCGACCAAGCAGCTGAGTTCCGTTCAATGCGGAAATTGCTTCATCTGCAGCGCTGTCATCTGCCATCTCTACAAATCCAAATCCCTTGGACTGGTTTGTGTGACGATCAACAATGATGTTGACGCTGACTACTTCACCGTACTGTACGAATAGATCCTGAAGATCGTTTTCACCTGCGTTGAAACTGATATTTCCAACATAAATTTTCTTTGACATGATTGCTCCTTAGCTAATTAGTAACAAGTAAGTAAAATGATCATAAATAATAGGTTAATGATTAATTTAAAAAGAAAAGATGCAAATTGGTGGGTTTGTTCAAATCTAAAAGTTACAATTAGAAACAACTCAACTATCAAATAAACACTATACTGTTCTTGTACCTTACAAATATAACATTTTTGAATCAATTTCAAGAGGTTTGCAGGAAGTTTTTAGAAAAATTTTATTTTTTTGTAGATTTTCTAAATTCTCTACCTTATAATTAATAATAAAATTATTAAAAGGAGCATTATTATGAAAAAATTTTTATTTCTCTCCTTTGCATTACTGCTGATTGGTCTCGGCGTTTTCGCTCAGGGTATCAGTCTTGGTGATTTTCCTACAGGAAAATGGGTGGATGAAAAGTATAATGCAGTCTGGGAATTCGGTACTGGAAATATCAGAATCCTTGATATGGACGGTGGAGTTTATTATGATTTTAAAGATAAAACTATTGAGAACTTCAATGTTTCTGCATCTTTGAAAGGTATTAAACTTTCGTTCAGCTGCGTAGAGAGTGGGAGGAGTTATGAATTTCTCAAACCTCCTACAAATCTTGATCTAGAAATGATAATAGATACTGAATGGGATGTACACTATAAGGCGAATCTGCCTTTTAAGAACTAGTGAGTAAATCCTGAATAGAATTAACCGCCCGGGCCTAAGGTTTCGGGCGGTTTTTTAAATCTATGATATACTTTTCTAAAAGAATCGTTTAAACGGAGATAAAATAATGTTTTTTATCAAACCTATTGCAAAACTGATCGTTGCGCTTAATTCCAACACGAAGCCCGGAGCGGTAGCCGCTGCTGTCGCTGTTGCTTTTCTGCTTGCTCTCATCCCGTCAATAAACCTCCTGTGGCCGGCACTCTTTATTATCAGTCTTATTGCCCGTCTCAATTGGGGTTTCGAATTTGTATTTATAGCAGTCTTTAAATTGATTGTACCGCTTATAGATCCCTTGATAGAGCCTATGGGATGGAAGATCCTGCAATCGGACTTCGTCTCCGTCCTGGTTTACCGGATCAGCGAAATTCCGGGCCTCACGTACCTTGGGCTGAATGACTCACTGATGATTGGCGGCTTGATAGCCGGGATAGCCGCATGGCTGCCTGTCTTCTTTCTGGCGAGGATATTAATCGTACTATTCAGGGAGAAAATTTCTCCTCGAATCGCCCGCTCCAAATTTATTGCGGCTATGAAACGCGCACCGATTCTCGGAAAACTGATCCTGGCTGTTAAGCAGTTCAGCGATGTTTATTAGGGGGTAGCAGTATGGCAGATAAAAAAATCAAAGCTCCTGGAATCTTTAAAAGACCGGTTAAGAAAGAGAAATGGCAGAAGAAATTTATTAAGAAGCTGTATCTTCCTGAGGATCGGAAATTCCTGAAATCACTGGCGGTTGAGGAAGACGGATACATCAGGGTCAATGTAGATGGACTTTCGAGGAAGGATAAGAAGCGCTTAAAGGCTCTTGGTAAGGTAATTAAGAAGAACCGTAAAGCTTTTAATTTTATTCTGATATTTATTCTCATTCTCCTCGTAGGAGGTGCTGTTTTTTTTCACTTCTATCTTAAGAACAAGCTTGTTCAGCGGCTCGTAGAGACTCAGCTTGAGAAGGTCTTTCTTGCCGAAGTTGACACGAAGGGTGTTAATCTATCGGTCATTGACGGCCGCTTTTCTCTCAGCTATCTCGCAATTGCTGACTCGGAAGCTCCTATGAAGAATCTAATTGAATTCTCATCGGTAGAAGCAGATTTGAAAACAGCTGAACTTCTTCAGGGAAGGGTATTTATAGAAGAGCTGGGATTCTCCGGAATGAAACGCGGCACAGCGAGGGAAACTTCAGGATTGCTGAATACCGGGGTCGATGGAGATGATGCCGGAAATTCAACTGAGACCGGAGGACAGACCCCTGCCGCAGACGGTAAGGATGCTATCGGAGATGTAATAAATCAGCTCTCTGCACTTGCGGGTAATATAGATCTGGAAGAATTGCTTGAGCAGCAAAAAGCTAATCTCGCAAGCTTCTCCGTCATCGAAGAATCAAAGAAGAATGTGGATAATTATTCCGAACACTGGAAGGGCCGTGTAGAACAATGGGATGGAAAGATAGACAACTGGGAAACTTCGGTCAGCTATATCAGTAAAGTAAACGCCGATTCCTTTGCCACCCTGGACAGTGCGCGTACGACCATAACCAGGCTCCGGACGCTTTATGATGATGCCGAAGAGGACTTCAATGAAGTCCGGAATGATTATAATGCCGCCGAGAAACAATACAATGAAACATCGGTTTTGATGGACCAGATTAAAGCAGCTGTTAAAGCTGATTACGATTATGTCGAATCGCTGGTGAGTCTTCCTGCCGGCGATAAGGTAGACTGGGCGGCCTCAATCCTTGAGGAACAGCTGTCGATGCCGTTGACAAAATATCTGTCTTATCTCGAACGCGGCCTGAGCTGGTACAACAGGTTCAAGCGATTTAAAGACTCAAAAGAGGCGAAGAAACCGGAAGACCGGCGAATCAGCCGCAGCCTGCCTCCGCCTGTTGACGCACCACCGACTTTTACCCTTGTACATGCCTTCGCTTCGGGTGAGGAACCAGATCTGAAATACCGATTCGACCTGCACAACCTGGTCAGTGAGCCCGAAAAATGGGATGGTGCAACGAGCCTCGATATAGGGCTTGATATGCCGCAGACAGGTGCTGCATCAGCTGTGATAACCGAAGACAGCCTTAGCCTTGATGTTCCGGCTGCGCCCTTTGATTTGGGAAACAGCCTGAGTGCGCTTGATATTGCAGCGTTCAGCGGCAGCCTCGCGCTTGATTCATCCGTCGGCTGGGATGATGACAGATTCAGCGGAAACGTGAATCTTAGTACGGCTGATCTTGTACTGAAAGCTGCTGCGCCTGACAGCATCCTCTACAGGCTTATAAGCACAAGTCTCGAATCGGTTAAACCCGTGACTGCATTCGGCGAGTTTAAGTGGAGTGAGGCAGACGGTCTCGGTCTTAAACTTGATACTGAACTTGATGAGAGCCTGGGTGATGCCGCGAAGGTCTTGATAACCGAGGGCGCTGAAGAGGGAATTGAGATGCTGAGGTCCTATCTTGGTGAGCAGCTCGAAGGTCCTCTCGCAGATTTTGATTTGTCGAAGGGTGATTTTGAAGGCTATGTCGATCAGATTAAAAACTATGAAACAGAGCTGGATTCCTATCGTCAGATGGCCGATGACAAGATTGCCGAGATCGAGAAATCGATCGAAGATAAGCTGAAGAAACAAGCTGAAGATGCTTTGAAGGACGGCGCAGCTGATGTTCTTAAGGATCTCGGCAGCAAGCTGAAATTTTAAGACGGGATTATGCTTTTGATCTTCTCTTGAGCAGCCGCCCGTCTATTGCAATCATGCCTAGGCCTATAACCGCCATTCCTATAAAATGCCGGGCATGAATTTGCTCATTTAGAAAGAGTATCCCCAGTATTATCGCACTTACAGGGATGATAAATGTTACGAGCAGCACATTTGTAGCTCCCGCACTCGAGAGAACTCTGAAGTAGATGAGATAGGCCAGGCATGTTGAGAGCACAGCAGCACCTGCAACAGCAAGTATTCCTGAGATCTGAGGCGGTGCAAGTGTCCACGGTTTGTCGATAAGCAGGACTATCGGTAGCATTAGAAGTGATGAGCAGCTGAGCTGACCGGTCGTGATCTGCATGGGCTTTAATCCCCAGGTCTTAAATCTGCGTGCGAAGATTCCGGCGAAGGCATAGGAACAGGATGCTCCTAATATTGCCAGCTGACCCTTTAGTTCATTCACCCCGTTCTCCAGAGTCCCGAATCCAATTAGAACAATCACACCCGAGAAACCTATAATTACACCGATGATCTTTTTAAGGCTGAGTTTCTCATCAGATGTGAAAAAATGAGCTGCTATTACCGTGAAAAACGGAGTGGTGGCATTTAGAATTGAAGCCATGCCTCCGGTTATTGATGTCTGTCCCCATACGATTAAGGAAAATGGTACCGCATTATTCAAAAGGCCGAGGATCAGGAAGCCTGCCCAGATTTTTCCGGTTGAAGGCATTCTTATGCCCGATGCCGGAACTATGATGTTCATTATTACAGCGGCAATGAAAACCCGCAGAAATACTATTGTAAAAGGATGGAAGGATTTAAGTGCAACCTCAGTGAAGAAGAATGAACCTCCCCAGAGGATTGAGAGAGCGATCAGCATTATCCATTCCGCTGCACTCATATGCTTTATACTGTCGTTCATCGCTAATTAACCGCCTTATGCTGTATATTAACGTTAATCAGCTAATATTCCTATGGTTTTATCGGTCTGAGTTCCGATTATATAGAATAGGGAGTCCGGTCTGAAAATATTGAAGAAAGCTGAATTAAATTCTTATAAATTTCTCTTCCAGTGGCTGTTAATAGCTCTTATCGCGGGACTTGTCGGAAGCATTACAATTCGCGTCTTTCTGACATTCTATGATTATTGTACTGAATTTTTATTATCGCTCAACCAGGTTCCTGTTTTCGTATGGCCTGCCGCGGGGGCTGCAATTACCGGGCTTGTTATCTACAGATTGGAACCTCGCGCTAAAGGTGAGGGACTACCATCATATATAGTCGGTCTCAGGGAATCGGGTGGACGGCTGTCGGTTTCTGAAACATTTTTCAAGTTTTTTGCCGCCGCTTTCACTCTAGGTACTTTCGGGAATGGAGGATATCTGGGGCCTGCAGGGCGTGTATCAGCCGGGATAATGTCTGCGATTCGAAGAGTTATTCCGGAGAAATTGATTTTCGCCGAACATACAATTCTGTTTCCGATTTGTGGTCTTGCAGCGGCCTTCGGTTCTCTCGTTCACAGTCCGATAGGTGCAGGAATATTTGCAGTAGAGATTGTTCAGAAATCGAGTATGCGCTACCGCCAGTTATTTCCCGCTATACTTGCAAGCACAGTGAGTGTTTATTTTTCTAAACTGCTTGGTTTCGAAGCTGTATTTACCATAAATGCTGCAGCGGAAGCATTTGATTTGAAGCTTGCCGGACTGCTGCTTCTGGTCAGCGTTGGGGCAGGGCTTATCGGCCGTGGTTTTACAACCCTTTACGGAGTAATCTCGAAACTGTTCCACCGGGATGTTAAGCAGTACAGTATGGGTGTTGCCCTGCGGGCTGTAATTGGTTCGCTTCTGGCTTTTTTTATCGTATATCTGGTGAATCCTGTGATGATAGGCACCAGTGCAGGCATATTCAGTGCATTGCTGAATGGCGGTGACTCTCTGATATATGGAAATATGGATCATCGTATCCCGATATTCCTTGTGATTTTGCTTCTGATACTGCTTAAGGCACTTGCGAACTCGTTTACAGTCGGTTCCGGAATGAGTGCAGGCTTTGCCGGTCCTGCAATGCTCATCGGCCTGCTTACCGGGGCCGCCTTTGCAGCTGTTTTCGGCATTGATGCCGGTAGCGCAGAGTCTTTCGCACTTCTTGCGGCTGGTTTTGCCGGTGTTTTTTCAAGTACCATGAATACGCCGATTGCCGTGGCAGTTCTGACGGTTGAATTGTTCGGTCTTTATTACAGCATGCCGGCGGCAGTTGCCGCTATAATAGGATTCCAGGTTAACCGCCATCACACCCTCTATGACATGGTCTTTGAAGAAGAGGACGAGTTCTAATTTGTAAAAATAAAATGTTTGATGAAAATTTCCGGGAGTAGTACAATGAGAGTCATGGAACAAAATATACATGAATCACTGCCGGTTATTTTCAGTAATCTGCAGAAAGCCTCCGAGAAGCAGCAGAATTATGATTCTGCAGAACATTTCGGAAAATTATCAGAAAAATACTATCAGGACGCAGTTTCGGGCGATTTGAGAACTATAAAAGACATGATCGTTACGGATATATCTTCGATGGCGGACATTCAAAGCCTGGCCGGGGAAAACGGCGACAGGGGTATCCTGAGGGCTCTTCGCTGGGGTGGTAAAGTCGCTGCTATCCAGAAATCTCTCATAGATCGCTATCTCTCAAAAGGAGAAGCTCTGACCGAAGGGAAAGAAATTTTTCTATGTGAAGCCTGCGGATTTATCTTTCTAGGAAACGCTGTCCCCGGGCTCTGCCCTGTATGTAAGGCTCCGTCATCAAGATTCACAAAGGTAGGTAAGTAGTTATGTATGCATCACGTAATCTTTCTAAATGCACCAAAGACTGTCTATGTCTCTTTGTCTGCCCAACCGGAGCAACCAATACCGAAACCGGACAGATTGACAGCAGCCGCTGCCTTGACGGATGCCGGCTTTGTGTTGATGCATGTCCGTCAAAAGCCATTTTTCTTGTAATGGATGAATATCCGGAGCCAGCGCCCAAAGACGCTGCATCGGCATCGAAGATGATGGATCTATGCAGCAGCCGATTTGCGCAGGAGAAAGCCGCCGCAGCCATTGCTGCATCGTCTGATGAGCCGGGACTGAAAAAACTTACTGAAGCCCTGAGGCAGTCTCTGAGGATCACCGCTGAAGACTGTGCCCGTGAGGCCGGATTTATGCTTCCTCAGTCAGAACCTGTAAGGGCGTTGATGGAAGAGCTTGAGAGCAGCTGATCGTTATTTTTTGCCGGTGAGCTTTATAATATGATAGCCGAACTGGCTGCGGACTACATCGCTGATGCCTCCGACCCCCATTTTTGAGCATGCCCGCTCGAATTCCGGGACCATCTTACCGCTGCCGAACCAGCCTAAATCGCCGCCCTTTGATTTACTCGGGCAAGTTGAAAAATCTCTGGCGACAGCTTCAAAGTTCGCACCCTG